>JACQTN010000011.1 GCA_016210785.1 Armatimonadota bacterium | reverse complement strand
GCCGATGAGGCCGCGTCCCCGCCCCCCAGCTGCTCCACAAGCCGGCCCGCGAACGGATGTCGCCCGTCCAATGTCGCCACGCCGGACAGCGCGGCGCGTGTGGTCTGCGGCTTCTCCGTAACAATGGCGATCTTGGAGCCTACCAGCGCGTTAAGCAGCGTGGACTTGCCCACGTTGGGCCGGCCCACGATGGCCACGAACCCGGAGCGGTGCTCGGGCACCGCGGCACCTTCGGCGACACGCGCCGCGGCGCCCGCAGCGGGAGCCGCTTCAGCACCTGCGCTCGCTGCGTCCGCCGCGGGCCCGCGCTCGCGAGCGCGATCCTGCTCAGGCATCGCGGCGCCGGGACTGCCGCCGGAAGGCCGCGGGCAGCAGTTCGGCCAGAGCAACCACCTGCGTGCGGCCGGCCGGCGTGCTCAGGACGACGGTGGTGACGCCGAACTCCACCATCACCTGCCGACAGGCGCCGCACGGCGGCGTGAAGTCCGGCCCGCCGACGACGGCCACGGCGCGCAGGCGCCGGTGCCCCTCGGAAACCGCCTTCTGGACGGCCACCCGCTCCGCACAGACGGTTAACCCGTAGGAAGCGTTCTCCACGTTGCACCCGGTCGTCACGGTCCCGTCCGCCGCCAGCACCGCGGCGCCCACGCGGAAGCGGGAGTACGGGGCGTAGGCCCGGCGCCGCGCGCGGATCGCGGCCCGGGCCAGCCGGCGGAGCATCGCGGCGGGCAGCGCGGCCGGCTTCACGGCGGGGGCGGGCCTGCGCTCGCCTCTGCCGCCAGCCGGGTGGGCGCGTCGGTGGAGAGCCGGGACGGCACCACGATGCCCGCCGACATGGCGAGCTTGAGGCCGTCCTCCACGCTGATCCCCAGGTCAATCACCTGGCTGCGTGGGACGAGCATGAGGAAGCCGGTGGTCGGGTTGGGCGTGGTGATGACAAAGACGTTCAGCAGGGGCTCGCGCACCGTCTCCTGCAGGTCCCCCCGCGTCTCGCCGGTGACGAACCCCACGGTGTAGATTCCCAGGCGAGGCCACTCCAGCAGCACCACGCGCTGGAACGCGCCGCGGCGCTGCAGGAAGATGGCGTCGCTGATCTGCTTGGTGGCCGAGTAGATGCTGCGCACCAGGGGGATGCGCAGGACCAGGCGATCGAAGGCCTGCACGAAACGGCTGCCCAGCATGTTGGTGGCCAGCAGGCCAGCCAGCAGGACCAGGAGGACGGAGGAGACCAGGCCCAGCCCGGGCACGGTCCGCCCCAGCAGGAGCGCGAAGAACCGGCCCAGCACGCTGTCCAGAAAGTCGAACAGCCACAGAAGCACGCTGATGGTGACCACGGCGGGGAGGACCACCAGCAGGCCGGTGATGAAGTAGGCGCGCAGGCGGTGCCTCATGGGCGGGTCTGCTCCGGGTCCGCCGCCTGCTTGGTGATCTTCACCTTGGCGATCCGCTGGCCGTCGATCCGCTCCACGCGAATCTCCACCCCGTCGTAGTGCACCGTCTCACCCTGGATCGGCACGTGCCCCAGCAGGCTGTAGACGAAGCCGCCGATGGTGTCCACCTCTTCCTGGGGCAGGTCCAGCCCGAGCGCCTCGTTCACCTCTTCGATGTGAACCCGCGCGTCCACCACGGCCGTGCGGTCGTCCACGATCTCGACCGGGCGCTCCTCCACGTCGTACTCGTCCATGATGGGGCCGACGATCTCCTCCAGCAGGTCCTCGATGGTGACCAGGCCGGCGGTCCCACCGAACTCATCCACCACCACCGCCATGTGCACCTTCTTGCGCTGCAGCTCCTGGAAGAGGTCGTCCACCTTCTTGGTCTCGGGCACAAACAGGGCCGGCCGCATCAACTCCCGCGCCCGCACCTGGAGGCGGCCGCGCTTCAGGTCGCGCAGCAGGTCCTTCACGTAGGCGATGCCGACGATGTGGTCGATGTCCTCCTCGAAGACGGGGATGCGGGAGTGGCCGTGCTGGAGGACCGCCTCCAGGACCTCGTCCAGGGTGGCGTCGGCCTCCACGCAGACCATGTCGATGCGGGGCACCATGACCTCGCGCACCAGCGTCTCGCCGAACTCGAAGATGGAGTGGATCATCTCGCGCTCGTCCTGCTCGATGATTCCCTCCTCCTCCCCCATCTTGACCAGCTGCTTGATCTCGTCCTCGGTGACCAGGGGCGAGTGCAGGTCCACCCGGGCGCCCAACGGGCGCAGAAAGACGTTGGTCACCGCGGACAGCACCTGGATGATGGGGAAGAGCACCCGGGACAGCAGGTAGATGGGGCGCGCCGCCCACAGGGCGATCCGCTCCGCGTACTTGGAGGCGAAGGTCTTGGGGGTGATCTCGCCGATCACCAGCAGCGCCACGGTCACCACCAGGATGGCGACCCACGGCCCGGCGCCGGGGCCGAACAGGCGGAGAAAGATCAGGGCCGCCAGCACGGAGGCGGCAACGTTGGTCACGTTGTTGCCGACCAGGATGGCAGTCAGGGGGCGCCCCGGGTCCTCCAGCATCCGCAGCACCAGCCCGGCCCGCAGGTTCCCCTCCTCGTCCAGCCGGCGCAGGCGCAGCCGGTTGACGGCGAAGAGAGCAGTCTCGGTGCCGGAGAAGAACGCGGAGAGCAGCAGGAGGATCCCGAGGACGATCAGATCAGACCAGTAACTTGAGACGTCCAAGAAGCCGTCACCACGCTATCGCGACCACGGTGCGCGCCACGGGCGCCCGCACGGTACCCCTTAATGGTACCATACCGGCGGCGCCCGCCACAAACGAACCCTACCGCAGCAACCCGGCCACCCCCCCCGCCAGCGGGGGCCCCAGAATCCACAGGCCGCACAGGACCGCCGCCACGACCATCACCAGCACCGAGGCGGCGGCGACGTCCTTGACGATCCCCGCCTGGGGGTGCGGCCCGTCGTTCACCAGGTCCACCAGCGCCTCGACCGCGGTGTTCATCAGCTCCGCACCGATCACCCCGGCGATGGCCAGGAAGAGGACCGCCGTCTGCGCCGCCGGCACGCGCAGGAGGACGGCCAGCCCCACCACCAGGACGGCCAGGGCCACGTGGATGCGGAGGTTGGGCTGGGTGCGCGCAGCGTGGGCGAGTCCGGCGAACGCGCAGCGGAAACTTTCGGCTAGCCTCTTCTGGAGTGCGCTATCCATATGCCTTCTTCTTGGCCCGGCCGACCCGCTGTGGCGCCGCCGGTGAGCGGCCCTCCTCGAATTTAGCCAGGATCGCCTTCTGCCGCTGCCACATGGTGGACGCCCCGGCTTCGGTCTCATCCTCGTGCCCCAGCAGGTGGAGCACGCCGTGGATGGTCAGCAGAGCGATCTCGCGCTTGAGGGGTTGCTTGAACTGCCGGGCCTGGTCTCGCGCCCGCTCCAGGGAGACGACGATATCCCCCAGCATGCGGACCGGGCCGTGGTCCTCCCCCTCCATGGGGAAAGCCAAAACGTCCGTGGGGGCGTCCACGTCGCGGTACTCCCGGTTCAGTTCGCGGATGTAGGCGTCGTCCACGAGGGCCACGCTCACCTCGACCGCATCATCGCACCCCGAAGCCGCCAGCACGTGGGTCACCACGCGCCGGATGAACTCGGAGCTAACGGCCACTTTGTTTTGCAAGTTTGTGACCCACACTTCCATCGGGCCGCCGCCTCTTGGGAAGCTCCCCCTCGACCTCGGGATATTCGACGCGCGGGTGGAAGATGCCGGTCAGGATGCGCGTGAACGCCTGCGCGATCCGGTCCAGATCCCGGAACGTCAGGTCGCATTCGTCGAGCTGCCCATCTTCCAATTTATCCCTGATGATGCGCCGCACCTGCTGCTCGATCCGGTCGGGCGACGGGTGGGCCAGAGACCGCACCGCCGCCTCCGCGGCGTCGGCCAGCATCAGCACGGCCACCTCTCGCGTCTGGGGCCTGGGGCCGTCGTAGCGATAGCTCTCCTCCTCCACGCGGCCGTCGGTGCGCTGCAGGGCCTGGTGGTAGAAGTAAGTGATGAGGCTGGTGCCGTGGTGCTGGGCGATGAAGTCCACGATGGCGGGCGGCAGTCCGTACTCGCGGGCGAGCTGCAGGCCGTCCCGGACGTGCGCCACCACCGTGAGCGCCGACAGGCTGGGCGACATCTTGTCGTGGGGGTTCTCCACGCCGATCTGGTTCTCCGCGAAGAAGACCGGCCGCCGCAGCTTTCCCACGTCGTGATAGTAGGTGCCCACGCGGACCAGGAGGCTGTGGCCGCCGATGACCTCCGCGGCGGCCTCCGCCAGGTTACCCACCATGATGCTGTGGTGGTACGTGCCGGGCGCCTCGAGCTGCAGGCGCCGCAGCAGCGGGTGGCTCGGGTCGGCCAGCTCCAGCAGTTTGATGGGCGTCACCAGGCCGAACAGGTTCTCCAGGATGGGCAGCGTGCCCAGCGCAACCAGGCCCGCCAGGAACCCGTTGGCCATGCCGGAGAAGGTGTCGAAGAGCATGTCCGGGTACAGGGGGAACTGGTCCACCAGGCGCAGGGCAATGATGACGCCGGCGTTGGCGATCCCTACCTTGAGACCGGCATAGGCCAGGTCGATGCGATGCTGCACCCGGCGCACGGCGAAGATCCCCGCCAGCGATCCCACCAGGGTCACGATCCCCAGGTGGAAGTCGTTGCCGGCCGCGGCCCCGGCGAAGAAAGCCAGCACCGACGCCACGAAGAGCGCCAGGCGCGCGCGCAGCAGGATGGCCATCAGCATGGGCGCGGCGGCCATCGGCATCAGGTATGGGTTGACCCGCGTGACGACGACCCGGCCCACCACCACGAAGACGAGGCCCAGGGCACCCAGCAGGATGAGCGTGCGGTCCTGCTGCCAGATGTCGGGGTGATACTGGCGCAGATACACCGCGGTCACCGCCACCAGCATGGCGGAGAGGAGCAGCATGCCCGCCAGCCGATCCAGGGCCAGCGGCGTATTGGTGAGACCCAGGGCCTGCAGTTTCAACAGGTGAGTCTTGGTAACCACCTCACCGCGCCGGACCACGATCTCGCCGCGCAGCACCCGCACCTGGACCGGTTCCAGCGTGTCCATGGCGCGACGGCGCAGCCGCGCGGTCTCCGCTTCCTCCACCAGCAGGGTGGGCCGCACCGCCTGGGTCGCCGCGGCCTCGGCGAACCGGGCCGCCTCCGGGTTCAGCGGCTGGCCGCGGATCAGGCTCTGGACTCGCATGCGGGCCCGGTCCAGGTCCTCGCGGCGCACGCCCTCCGACATCACCTGGCCGACGGCCCGCAACGCGGCCGTCCTGGCTTCCTCCAGCCTGACCGCCTCCGCCTGCAGCGCGGCGGCCACCACGTCGTCGGGGAGCGCCATCCGGAGTTCGCGCTTTGCCTGCGCCAGGCGTTCGTCGGGGCTCACGCCGGCCGCCTGCCGCGCCGCAATGACGGCGTCGAACGCCCGCACCGCAGCGCCCCGCGCCTCCTCCAGGGCGGCCGGCGAGAGACGGTAGACGGGTTGGATGGCGGCGGCCGCCTGCTGGCGGCGCTCGATGGTGCGGTCCCAGTCGATGAAGTCGACCGTCCGCAGCGCCTCCAGGTCCCGTGGGCTGACCTGGCCCTCCTGGAGGCTCAATCGCTCGGGGAAGTACTCCACGGAAGCGGCCAGGGCCAGCGCCACCACCACGGTCAGCGCGATGACGGCCTTGCGGGCGCGGCCCTCGCCCTCCGGCCCAAGACGCGGTGGGAACGCCGGCCGGGGAATTCTCATGCGTCCGGCCGCCGCGGCCCTTCTCCGTACCGTTCATAGGCCTTGACGATCTTTTGCACCAGGTCGTGGCGCACCACGTCACGCTCGTTGAGGTGGACGAAGGCAATGCCCTCCACGTCGCGCAGGATGGTCTGCACGCCCACCAGCCCGGAGGGCCGCTCCCTGGGCAGGTCGATCTGGGTGATGTCGCCGGTGACGACGGCCTTGGAGCCGAAGCCCAACCGCGTGAGGAACATCTTCATTTGCTCGTGCGTCGTGTTCTGGGCCTCGTCGAGAATGATGAAGGAGTCGTTGAGAGTCCGGCCGCGCATGAAGGCCAGGGGCGCCACCTCGATGATGTCGCGCTCGCTGAGGCGCTGGAACCGCTCGGGGCCCATCATTTCGTACAGGGCGTCGTAGAGGGGACGCAGGTAGGGGTCCACCTTCGCGGTGAGATCGCCCGGCAAGAACCCCAGGTGCTCGCCCGCCTCGACCGCGGGGCGCACCAGGATCAGCCGCTGCACACGCCGGTCCCGCAGGGCCATCACCGCCATCGCCACCGCCAGGTAGGTCTTGCCGGTACCGGCGGGACCGATGGCGAAGACCAGATCGTGCGCCCGCATCGCCTCCACGTACTGCGTCTGCCCGGGCGTGCGGGGACCGATCGGCTTTCCGCTGGGCGTGACCAGCAGGGCCGATGTGCCCGCGGAGGTGAGGGGAGCGCCGCCCTCCCGCAGCCGGCGAAGGGTCTCGCGCACGTCCTGCGCATCCACCGGTCGCTGCCGCGAGAGCACCGAGAGTTCGCGCAGCACCCTGGCCGCCTCCTCCGCACCCCGCCCCTCGCCCCGCACCACCAGGTCGTGGCCGCGGGCGATGATGCGGACGGCGCACTCCTGCTCCACCAGGCGCAGGAGCTCGTCCGCGTGACCGAGCACCGAGACCGCCTCGACGCCTTCGGGGAGGCGGACCCGAAACTCCCTGCTGACCCGTTCGGTCACGTCCGAGATCCCACCTTCACCTGTACCCATTTTGCGTCGTCACAAACAATCCTGCTTACGCGGTGAGGAGAGCGCGCAGGCGATACCGCAGGCGCTGGCTGGACGCCCGCGTGCGCGGCACCACGATGATGGTGTCGTCGCCGGCCACCGTGCCCACCACGTCGGGCCAGCGCACCTCGTCGATGGCCGCGGCCACGGCGTTGGCGCGGCCGTTCAGCGTCTTCACCACCACCAGGCCCACGCCCGAGTCGACGCCCTCCACGAACTCGTCGAAGGCGCGGTGCAGCCGCTCCTGCGCGTCGCCCGCCGGCGCGGCCTCTTCCGGGAACGCGTACCGGTAGGTGCCGCGTTCCGTGGCCACCTTCACCAGACCCAGCCGCTTGATGTCCCGCGAGACGGTGGCCTGGGTCACGGCCAGCCCCACGCGCCGCAACTCCTCGGCCAGTGCCTCCTGGGTGTCGATGGACTTGCGCGCGACGATCTCCCGGATGCGGCGCTCGCGTTCGCGGATGCGCGCCGGGCTCATGGCCCCTCCCCTCCCGAGTGCTCCACGCCCGAGTCTCGCAGCAGCGCGGGCGAGATCCCCGGACGCGAGGCCAGCCACCGCCGGGTGCCGGCGACCTCTTCTCGCGCCCTCGCCATGGCTTCACGCACCCGCGCCGGCGCGGTGCCGCCGGGCGAACGCTTCGCCGCCACCGCGCCGGCCGGCGTCACCACCTCCAGCACGTCCGGGCCGAACCGATCGGAGAAACGCCGGAAGTCGTCCAGGGACAGCTCCCACAGCTCCTTGCCCGCGGACTGCGCCTCCAGCACCAGGCGGCCCACCAGGCCGTGGGCGTCGCGGAACGGCATGCCCGTGCTCACCAGGTAGTCGGCCACCTCGGTGGCGGTCAGATAGCCGCCGCGCAGCGCGGCGCCCACGCGCTCGGGGACGAGTTCGAGCCCCGCGGTCAGCTTCACCATGACCCGCAGGCAGGCCGACGTGGTGTCGAGGGCATCGAACAGCGCCTCCTTGTCCTCCTGGAGGTCGGAGT
>JACQTN010000136.1 GCA_016210785.1 Armatimonadota bacterium | reverse complement strand
GGCCTGCCTGACTAGGTCCCGCACCAGGCGGTTGCCGGTGGATTGCAGGATGAGGTCGTGGAACCCCAGGTCGGCCTGCTCCGCCCTGACCGCATCCTCGTGCGTGAGCGGCTGGACCGGCATCTTCTCCATGGCTGCTTGGATCGCGGCCAGGGCGTCGTCGTTCACGAGCCGGGCTGCTTTGGCGGCGGCGGGGGGTTCGAGCCACTCCCTCACTTCGTACGCGTCGATGAGGTCCTGGCGCGAGACCTGGGCCACCTGCGCGCCCCGATGCGGCGCGAGTTCGACCAGCCCCTCCGCCTTCAGCATTCTCAGCGCCTCACGGAGCGGTGTCCGGCTGACCCCGAGGCGTTCGCTCAACTCGACTTCGCGCAGGATCGTCCCGGGGAGCAGATGGGACGTCACAATGGAGTCCTTGAGCTGCCGGTAGATGTCCAGCGCCAGGGGAACCGGGGCGGTCTTCAGCGTTTGTCCCCCCATCAGGTGTATTGTATACTATGTTGTACACAATGAGGATACACCAGTGCCGTGCCCCGGTCAACGCCCTCTCAATGAGCCCGATCAGCCTGCGAGCGGGTGCGCGCCGATGAAAGGATGCGGCACTACACGAGGGGCACCGACAGGCCTCGGCGGTGGGGGCCGCGTATCGTATACCTCGTGCGTCTGCGGGTGTAGACAGGATGGATCATGAGAGGCTTCGGTCCGTCGATCCCGGGTGGGTCAGCGTGGACGGGGGTCCTTCGGGAAGGAGCATCATCACCGTGACCACGGCAGCCTTGCTGGCGGACCAGGTGTTCAGCGACGGGCAGGTCTTGACACACACCGTGGTGATCGTCGACGGCGGCACGATCGCGGGGACGCGCCCGCGGGACCGGTTCTCGCCCAGAGAGGTCGACACCGTCTACGACCTGACGGGATGCACGGTGCTGCCTGGGCTCATCGACGCGCACGTGCACTTTGGCTCCGAGGTGGACCACAGGCCCTACGCGCGCCTCTTCGAGGCGTCGAATCTGAAACTCATCAAGTCGGTGGTGGACGCCAGGAACCTGCTCGAGGCCGGGTTCACGGCGGCCCGGGATGTGGGCGGGCGCCGGGCCATCGATCTCAAGCGGGCGATCGACCTCCACGAGATTCCCGGGCCACGGCTGCGCTGCTCGGGCCGCATCCTGACCAGTACCGGTGGGCTGGAGGATCACGCGTACATCCCGCAGGAGTGGGTCGCCGAGATCAGCGACCTGGTGGAGCCGTGCGACGGGACCGAGGGATGCGCCCGCGCCGTGCGCAACCAGCGACGCAACGGCGCCGACCTGATCAAGGTGTTCACCACGGGCGCGGACACGGTCCAGCAGTTCAGCGACGAGGAGCTGCGGGCCATCGTCGCCGAGGCCGCCAGGCTGGGGATGAAGGTCAGTGCCCACGCCTATGGCGGGCCGGCCGTATCCGCGGCGGTCCGGGCCGGGTGCTACACGCTCGAGCACGGGTCGTGGCTCACCGAGGCGGACTGTGCCCTCATGGCGGAGCAAAGAACGATCCTGCTCCCCGATCTCGCCTTCGCGCACCTCTGGGTGACCCGGGGCGTGGAGTACGGCGTCCCCCAGTCGTCGGCCGACTGGGAGCGGGCGCGCATCAAGGACATGAGGGAGAGCGCGGCGATGGCGCACGCCATGGGCGTCCGGCTGGCCACCGGGAGTGACTTCGGCCTGCGGGCGTTTGCCAGGCACGGGAGAGACAACGCGCTGGCGTTGCTGCTCCTCCACGACGCCGGCATCCCCGCGCCGGAGGTCCTGCGCGCGGCCACGGTCAACGCGGCGGCAGCGATGGAGCTGCAGCACACCATCGGCAAGATCGAGCCGGGATTCACCGCGGATCTGGTCGCGGTCAGGGGGAATCCCGTCGAGCACCTGCTGGACGTGATGAACGTGCGGTTCGTGATGAAGGACGGGCGGATCGCGCTGAACACGACCGCAGCGTAGGCACGAGAGGCACCGCCGCCATGCACGGGGTGACCAGAGCGCTCACGGATGCCCTGAGCTATCTCCTGTTCCGCAACCGGTTTGCGCTGGCGGCCAAGCTGGCCCTGCCGCTGGCCGTCATCGTCGCCCTGTTCGCGGCTCCGCTGGTCTTCCTGTTGCGCGTCTCGTTTTGGGAGTACACACCCACGGGCCTCGTGCCCGCCTTCAGCGCGAGGAACTACGTGTACTTCCTGAGCACGCCGGTCTACCGGGCCACCATGCTGCAGAGCATTGAACTGGCGCTGCTGGTCTCCCTGGTGTGCCTGGTCCTGGGCTATCCGCTGGCGCTCATCCTCACCCGCGTCCGCATGAAGTACGGATTCGTCCTGGTCTTCGTCCTCATCACGCCGCTATTTGTCAGCGTCGTGGTCCGCACGTTTGGGTGGCTGGTGCTGCTGGAGCGCCAGGGGTTGGTGAACGCCGCGCTGATGAGCCTGGGGCTCATCGACCGGCCGCTCGTGCTCGTCAACAACATGCTGGGCGTCAGCCTCGGCCTCGTCAACGTGGCCCTGGTCTTCATGGTGATTCCGATCGTCGCCGCGCTGGCCGGCGTCCCGAGATCGCTGAACGAGGCGGCACAGACATTGGGTGCCAATCGGTTCTCCGCCTGGTGGTATGTCACGTGGCCGCTGTCGGCGCCCGGGGTGCTGGCCGGGTTCATCCTGGTGTTCGCCATCACGCTCAGCGCTTTTGTGCAGCCCAGGATTCTCGGCGGCGCGGCCTTCTTCGTCATCCCGATTCAGATCTGGCGGCAGGTCAGCGGCGTGCTCAACTGGCCGCTGGGTGCGGCGATGGGGTTCTCCCTGCTGTGCGTCTCCTTCGCCATCTCCTACGCGGCGTACAGCCTGTACCGATACGCCTTCCCCGACGTCGCGCGGCCGGTGGAGCGGCAGCGGTGACCTCGCATGCGTGAACCGTGGCCCAGACGACTGGAGCGGTACCTCATCAACGCCTATGTCCTGTTCATCTGCGCCTTTATCATGGCCCCGATCCTGGTCGTGGTGCTGTCTTCGTTCCAGTACGGGCAGTACCTGGCCTACCCCATCGAGCGGTACTCCCTGCGGTGGTATACGGAGGCGCTCTTCCGGCCCGAGTGGCGCAACGCGCTCACGCAGAGCCTCAGGCTGGCGGTCCAGACGACGGTCTACGCGACGGTGGCGGGCATCCTCGCGGGGCTCGCCCTCCACTACCACGACTTCCGGGGCAAACAGGCGCTGAGCGTCGGCTTCCTCTCGCCGCTCCTCATGCCGGAACTGCTCACCGGGCTGGCGCTCCTTTTCTACTTCGCCAATTTCGGGATCTCCGGAACCTACACCGCCCTCCTGCTGGGGCACGTCCTGCTCGCGCTGCCCTACGTCATCCGGCTGGTGCTCACCGCGCTGCCCCGGGTGTCGCGCAACGCCGAGGAGGCGGCCATGACGCTGGGGGCCAACGAGTTCGTCACCATGATGAAAATCACGCTCCCGTTGATCAGTCCGGCGATCCGCGGTGGCGCGGTCTTCGCATTCATGGTCTCCTACAACAACGTGCTGCTATCCCTGTTCCTCAGCACGCCGCGCGTGACCACGCTGCCGGTCAAGATCTACCAGCACGTGGAGTTCGTGGCCGACCCCACGATCGCCGCGGTCTCGACGATCTTCCTGATCCTCACGTTCGCGCTGATGGTGGCCCTCGAGCGAACCGTCAAACTCGAAGTGATGCCCGTGGTTGAGGAGTACCGGAAGTAGCCGGCGGAGGTGCATGGGGTGCCAGAGGTAGCCGTCAGGCTCGTCGGCGTGTCCAAGAGATTTGGGACCACCGTGGCAGTGGACCACCTGGACCTGGAGATCGCGCGCGGGGAGTTCTTCGCCATCCTCGGACCCAGCGGGTGCGGCAAGACGACCACGCTCCGGATAGTCGCAGGACTCGAGCAACCCACGGCGGGTGAGGTCCAGGTCGGCGGAAACGTCGTGACGAACCTTCCCCCGTACCGGCGTAACATCGGGATGGTCTTCCAGGACTACGCGCTCTTTCCCCACATGACCGTGGTCAACAACATTGCCTTTGGCCTGCGGATGAAGGGGTGGCCGGCCTCCCGGATCGAATCGCGCGTGAAGGCGCTGCTCGACCTGATCAGGCTCCCCCACATCGGGGACCGCTTCCCCAACCAGCTCAGCGGCGGGCAGCAGCAGCGCGTGGCCCTGGCCCGCGCCCTCGCCCCGGAGCCGGCGGTCCTGCTGCTGGACGAGCCCCTGTCCAATCTGGACCTGAAACTGCGTCAGGAAATGCGCCTGGAAATCCGCCGCATCCAGCGAGAACTGGGGGTCACGACGATCTTCGTGACACACGATCAGGGCGAAGCGCTCTCGCTTTCGGACCGTGTCATGGTGATGAGGGAGGGACGGGTCTCACAGGTGGGGTCCCCAGTGGAACTGTATGAGCACCCCGGGAACTCGTGGGTGGCCTCGTTCTTGGGAGATGCCAACCTGTTTCGCGGGGCGCTGAGGAGCGACAGCGGGCAGACGCTCCTGACGACGGAGAGCGGGCTCGCCTTCCGGCTGCCCGCCGGGCAGCACGCCGAGATGACGAACGCGACGGCCACCGTGGCGATTCGACCGGAATCTGTCCGGCTCTTCGCCGAGGATGCCGACATCGATGGCCAGACTGGAAGTACGTTTGTCGGGTATGTCGAGAATTTCGCGTACGTGGGCGCCGGGACGCGATACGTGGTCAGGTTTGAGAAGGCGCCCTCTCAGGAGGTGCTCGTAGACATCTCCGAGCCGGGCGTCCCCTGGCGCGATGGTACACGAGTCCCGGGGTGCTTTCCCGTAGAACGCTGGATCATCCGCGACGACTGTTCGACGTGGGTGGAGAGGACCCAGTCTATCGCCCGCCGGCGCGTCGCGCTCGGACTCTCGCCCGCTGCTCGCCTGGAGCTGCTCGCCGAGCCGCCGCACCGCCTGGAACTCCTCAAATCCTAACTCTGGATGCTCGTGGATCCGCCGGCTCAGGCAGGTGAGATCGTCCCGCATCCGATCCACTTCCCTCTCCACGGCGCGCTTCAGTTCATCGAGTCGGTTCATCCCGCAACACCCTCCCGCGATGGCTGGCTGAGGTTATCTGATTCCACAGCCTGAGCGGATTCCTCCTGCGGCAGGACGCCAGGGACAAATGGTGAATCTCGGAGCCGGGCCCTGTATGCGTTGTTGCGAGAATTTGCAGCCGCGTGCCGGAGGCTGGGTTTTCGAGCGATGGAACCAAGGACAGAGACCGTGAGACGAGGCCTGCGGCGGAGCGGATGGTTCGCGCTGCTCCTGCTGCCCCTGCTCCTCGTTCCCGCCGCCGCCGGCCCCACGCCGGCAATCAGGCTGGGCATTGAGACTCTGCTGGCCAACCCCAGCAGCCTGCGGGTATTACGGGTGGGCGTGGTGACCCACCAGGCCGCCGTGACCCGGGATGGCCGCCTCACTGCCGAGGCGCTCATCCAGGCGCCAGGAGTACGCGTGGCCGCGCTCTTTGCGCCCGAGCACGGTTTCGATGGCACGCGGGACGCTGGTGAACCAGTTCCCACCATTCCCGGCCGGACGCCTGTCTACAGCCTCTACGGCCGCAACCTCCGTCCCACTCGCCAGATGCTGGCGCGGGTGGACGTGCTTGTCATCGATCTTCAAGATGTCGGCGTCCGCCCTTACACCTATGGGTCCACCATGGCGCTGGTCATGACCGCGGCGCGCGCCGCCGGAAAGCCGGTCGTGGTGCTCGACCGGCCCAACCCCATGGGGGGCCTGATCGTGGACGGTCCGGTCCTCGAGCCCGCGTTCCGTTCCTTCATCGGCCTGCATCCAATTCCGCTGGTGCACGGCATGACCATCGGGGAACTGGCACGGTTGTACAATGACGCGTTCCGCATCGGCGCTCGTTTGACCGTGATCCCGATGAAGGGATGGAGACGCATGATGACGTGGGCTGACCTTGGACTGGAGTGGGTGAACCCGTCGCCGGGGATCACCGACGAGGAACTCCCCGCTTACTACGCCGCGACCGGGCCGCTGGACGGCACCAACCTGTGGAACGGCGTGGCCACGTCCTCTCGCTTCCGCGTGGTCCTGGCGCCATGGCTGGACGGAGAGGTCCTGGCTGCAGCCCTCAACGAGCACAATCTTCCGGGCGTCCGGTTCACCCCGTCCGCGCTTCCACACCCGCGCACCGGGCAGGGCTGGTATGGGGTGCGGCTGCACGTCACCGACCCGATAGCCTTTCGCCCGGCCACCACGGCGGTGTACATCCTGGCGGAGATCCGCCGCGTGTACGGCAACCAGATGGTGTTCAAGCAACCGCGCCGCGGCCGGCCGCTGTTCGACGTCGTGTGGGGAACACGGGATGTGCGTCTGGCCCTCAGCCGCGGAGACCCCGCCGCGAAGATTGTGGCACGATGGCACCACGGGCTGGAGCAGTTCCGGCGGCTTCGGAAACCATATCTCCTCTACCCTTAGAACTCCGGCACACCGCCAGGAACTGTCGCCGCGTTCTTTCACTGCTTCCGGGCGCGGCCCAATGTCACCCGCGGCCCGCTGGCCAGGGGGTATCGCGACGAAGACATCCGCTTGCTGCTGGGCGGAAACTTCCAGAGGGTTTTCGCCAGGATCTGGG
This sequence comes from Armatimonadota bacterium, assembly GCA_016210785.1. Taxonomy (GTDB): domain Bacteria; phylum Sysuimicrobiota; class Sysuimicrobiia; order Sysuimicrobiales; family JACQTN01; genus JACQTN01. The sequence continues at coordinate 3,022 of JACQTN010000136.1, read as the reverse complement.
GCCAGTAGACACAGGCCCCCTGGCGCTCGAGCCGCGCTCGCAAGGTCTTGTGAATCGCCCCGGGCACGGCACAGGGCAAGGCCTTAACGGTTCCCCCATGCCACATCCTAGGCATCACCGTCACACACGAGATCGTCTTCGCCAGGTCAAGGTTTCAGTGTTCCTCGGTCGAAATCCATACCAGTGGAACAAGTGAGGCAGGGCTGAGAGCGTGCAGAGGCCGGGAGGAACTTCATGCGGCTACTGATTCCATGTGTCGAAACGCATACCTGCGGCGAGCCAACTCGGACCGTGATCGGCGGGTTTCCGAACTTACCCGGCGAGACGATCCGCGCAAAGCAGGTGTACATCCAGGAGCATCTGGACCACGTCCGCAAATCGCTGATCCGAGAGCCGCGCGGGCACCGTGGGATGTTCGGTGCCATCCTCACGCCGCCGGTCAGCCCTGACGCGGTGTGCGGGGTTGTCTGGTTCGACAACGCGGGCTACCTGAGTGGGTGCGGACATGGGACGATCGGGGTGGGGATCACCCTGGTCGAGACCGGGATGGTGCCCGCGTCCGGCCCGCTCACAACCTTCACGGTGGATTCCCCCTCCGGACTTCTTCGCCTCTCCGTCAGGGCGGAGGGCGGTCGCGCCCGCGAGACGTCCTTCGAGAATGTACCGGCCTTCAGTGTCGGCTCCGACCTCGCGGCAGACGTGCCGGGGCTGGGCAGGATTCACGTCGACATCGCGTTTGGAGGCAACTTTTTCGCCATTCTCGACGCCGCGCAAGCAGGGCTTGAGATCAGACCCGACAAGGCGTCGCACCTAGCAGAGGTCGGCCTCAAGATCCGGGAGGCCGTCAATGCACAGGTCCCGATCCGGCATCCCACGATGCCCCATTTGGACCGCGTCCAGATTGTCACCTTCGTCGCTCCTCCCACCCGCCCGGGGGCACGGTACCTCAACACGCACATGTTCGGCGACGGGGCCATCGACCGCTCGCCCGGCGGCACCGGGACGAGCGCGGTGATGACCGCGCTGTACGCGAAGGGGAAGCTGGCGATCGGCGAGGAGGTCGTGGCGGAAGGGATCGCCGGGGGCCTCTTCCGCGGCCGGTTGCTCCGGCAGACCGCGCTCGGCGACCGGCCCGCGGTGGTGCCGGAGATCACCGGCCCCGCGTACATCACCGCCTTCCACCAGTTCGTGCTGGACTCCGACGATCCGTGGGCGGAGGGTTTCGAGCTACACTAGGGTCTCCGACGGTGCGTGGATCCCGCTGCACCGTCCCTCGGGTTCGAGGAAAACTCAGGCAGGGCGGCCATCATGGCTGAACGGACCTACCGGCTGGCATTTGACATCGGCGGCACCTTCACGGACTTCGTGCTCCTCGACACGGAGACCGGAGAATTCACCGTGCACAAGTGCCTGACCACCCCGCACGACCCGGCAGAAGGTGCGCTGCGAGGGGTGTCCGAGTTGCTGGCCAGTACCCGGGCGCCAGGCCACCACGTCAGCAGCGCCATCCACGGCACAACCCTCGTCACGAACGCCATCATCGAGCGCAAGGGAGCGAAGGTCGCCCTCCTCACCACGGCCGGATTCCGGGACGTTCTGGAGATCCGAAACGAGCAGCGGTATGACATCTACGATCTGTTTCTTCGGTTTCCGGAACCTCTCGTACCCCGGTATCTTCGCTGCGTCGTTGAGGAACGCGTCGACCGGCGCGGCCGCGTGCTGCACGACGTGCGCCGGGAGGATGTGGCGCGGGCGCTGGAAACGATTCGGGCGGAGGATGCCAGGGATCGGACCGCCGCCGCGGCGACTCAGCCTCCCGCCGGCGTGTCCTCGGCATCGGGGCTGACCGCGCTCGCCATCTGCTTTCTTCATGCCTATCGCAACCCTGCAAACGAGCGTGCCGCCGCGCGGTTTGCCCAGGAGCTATGGCCCGGTCTGGACGTCGTGGCCAGCCATGAGGTGGCCTCTGAGGTGCGGGAGTACGAGCGCGCGAACACGGCGGTGGCTAACGCCTACGTGCTCCCCCTGACCCGCCGCTACCTCGAGACCCTGGCGCGGGCCCTGGCCGATCTGGGCTGCCGCGGCGGCCTGTACCTCATGCTGTCCTCCGGGGGCATCTGCACGCTCGACACCGCGGCGAGGTTCCCCGTCAGGCTCATCGAGTCGGGCCCCGCCGGCGGTGCGATCGGGGCTGCCTTCCTCGGTACGGCCGCGGGGGTGCGAGATCTCGTCTCCTTCGACATGGGCGGGACGACCGCGAAGATCTGTCTCATCCAGGATGGATACCCCGCGATCACCCGCCAGATGGAAGTGGCGCGCGTCCACCGGTTCAAGCGGGGGTCCGGACTTCCCGTGCAGGTGCCTTCCGTGGATGTCACCGAGATTGGCGCGGGGGGCGGAAGTGTCGCCTGGATCGACGAGATGGGATTGCTGAGGGTGGGACCGCGCTCGGCGGGAGCGGATCCGGGCCCGGCCTGCTACGGTCTCGGCGGGGTCGAGCCGACCGTCACCGACGCCGATCTTGTCCTGGGGTACCTGGATCCGGCGTACTTCCTCGGAGGAACGATGCGGCTCGATCGCGCGGCCGCCGAGCGGGCGATGGAGAAGGTGGCGCAGCCGCTGAGGCTCAGCCTGACCGAGGCGGCCTGGGGCATCCACCAGCTCGTGAACGAGAACATGGCCGCCGCGGCGAGGATCCACGTCATCGAGCGCGGCCGGGATCCCCGCCGGTATGCTCTGCTGGCATTCGGCGGCGCCGGGCCGGTCCACGCCTGCGGCGTCGCGCGCCTTCTGGGCCAGAAGCGCGTGATCTGTCCGCTGGCGGCGGGCGTGCTCTCCGCGGTCGGCTTCCTGGTGGCGCCCGCCTCCTTCGAACTCGCGCACTCCAGACCGGAGCTCCTGCAGAGCACCGAGTGGGCCGAGGCCAACCGGCTGCTGGACGATCTGGAGGCGCGCGGGCGCGCCGTCCTACGGGACGCCGGCCTGACGCCAGAGCAGATCCAGATCCGGCGCAGCGCGGACG
>JACQTN010000121.1 GCA_016210785.1 Armatimonadota bacterium | reverse complement strand
GTAGAAACCGGCGAAGGCGCCGGTCAAGACGGCGGCGCCGTGTCGGATGTGTCCCTTGCCGGCCGCTCGGCCGCCGCGCAAGACGACGTTCGACACAATCGTAACCCTGCCGTTCCATTCCCGCGCAAGGCTGGTGCGCGCGGTCGGTCCGGGCGAGGGGAGCGGTCCGTGCGGCAGGCCGCCTCCTCGCGGGCCAGGTAGCGGAGTCGAAGCTGGCCCGCCTTTGACTCGGCATGAGGGGTCCGGTAAGATCGGCCGCGCATGCCGAACAACCGATCCTGGCCGAAGGATCCCGACAGCCGCGGCCTCGACGCCATCTTCCGGCCGCGGTCGATCGCCGTCGTCGGCGCCTCGCGCGACCGGACCTCCATCGGCCGTGAGATCCTTCACAACCTGATCGAGTACGAGTTCAACGGGACCATCTTCCCGGTCAACCCGAAAGCCACCACCGTCCACTCGCTCAAGTGCTACCCCGACGTCGGCTCGATCCCCGATCCTGTGGATCTGGCCGTCATCGTGGTGCCCCGAGACGGCGTGGTCGACGTGGCGGACCAGTGCGGCCGCACGGGAGTGAAGGGGATCGTGGTCATCACGGCCGGATTCAAGGAGGCGGGAGGCGAGGGGGCGCGCCTGGAAGCGGCGTTGCTGGAGAAGGTGCGCGGCTACCGCATGCGGATGGTGGGCCCCAACTGCATGGGGGTGGTCAACACCGACCCCAGGGTCAGCATGAACGCGCAGTTCGTGGGCGTGACGCCGCGCTCCGGCAGCATCGGGTTTCTCTCCCAGTCGGGCGCGCTGGGCATCGCCATCATCGCCCACGCCAACCGCCTGGGCCTGGGGATGTCCTCGTTTGTCTCGGTGGGCAACAAGGCCGACATCTCCGGCAACGATCTGATCCAGTACTGGGAGCACGACGAGCGGACGCGGGTCATCCTCCTGTACCTGGAGTCCTTCGGCAACCCCCGGAAGTTCGCGCGCATCACCCGCAGGGTAGCCCGCAAGAAACCCATCGTCGCCGTGAAGAGCGGGCGGTCGGCGGCGGGGTTCCGCGCCACGCAGTCGCACACCGGCGCGCTGGTCTCCACCTCGGATGTGACCGTGGACACCCTCTTCCGCCAGTCTGGGGTGATCCGCGTGGACACGCTGGGGGAGATGTTCGACGTGGCGGCGCTGCTGGCCACGCAGCCCGTGCCCGGGGGAGACCGGGTCGCGGTGCTCACCAACGGCGGCGGCCTGGGCATCCTGGCCGCGGACGCCTGCGAGGGCTTCGGCCTCCGCGTGCCCGAGCTGTCGCCGCAGACGCAGGCCGCCCTGCGCGACTTCCTGCCGCCCGCGGCCGGGGCGCGCAACCCGGTGGACATGATGGGCTCGGCCACGCCCGAAGACTACGGGCGCGCCATCGAGATCGTGGGCCACGATCCCGCGGTCGACGCGGTGATCGCCGCCTTCGTCCCCCCCATCGCCGTCAGGCATGAAGATGTCGCGGCGGAGATCGTCAGGGCCACCCGGAACCTGGAAGGCCGGGTAGTGGTCCTGAGCATCTTCGCGGGGATCCACGGCGACCCGGCCCACCTCTCCGATGGCGACACGCGCGTGCCTTCCTACCCTTTCCCCGAGCCAGCCGCGCGCGCGCTGGCCCGGGCGGTGCAGCACGGCCGCTGGCTGGCCACGCCGGAGGAGCCGGCGCGGCCCACCCCCGGCACGCGCTGCGAGGAAGCGGTCGCCCTGGTGGCCCGGGCCCTGGCCCGCGGAGGCGGGTGGCTCCCGCCGGACGAGACCGCGGCGCTCCTGGACTGCCACGGCATCGCCACGGTCCGCACCCTGCGCGCGGAAAGCCCGGAAGACGCGGGACGGATCGCCGCGGAGATGGGCACGAAGGTCGTGCTCAAGGGGATCGTGCCCGGGCTGGTGCACAAGAGCGAAGCCGGCGCGGTCAGGCTCAACCTGGTTGGCGCACGGCAGGTGGAACGGGTGGCACGGGACATGCGGGCGCGGCTGGCCCGCGCCGGCGTCGCGGTGACCGGGTGGGTCGTCCAGCCCATGGTGCCGACGGGGATGGAGATGCTGGTGGGGGTGACGCACGATCCGATATTTGGACCGGTCGTGGCGTGCGGGGCGGGCGGCGTCCTGGTGGAGTTGCTCAGGGACGTGAGCATTCGCCTGGCACCGCTCACCGGGCGGGATGTCCGGGAGATGGTGCGTGAGCTGAAGACCTTCCCCGTCTTCACCGGTTACAGGGGTGGTGCTCGGTACGATCTGGCGGCGCTGGAGGAGATCATCCTCAGGGTGGGCGCCCTGGCGGAGGAGATCCCGGAGATCCTGGAGCTCGACCTCAACCCCGTGATCGTCCTCCCGGAGGGACAGGGGGCGGCCATTGTGGACGCCCGCGTGCGGGTGGGGATCACCCCGCCGCCCCTGCCGGTGGGTGCCAAACGCCGCGGGTAGAAGGTTGGGTGAAGTGGCTTTACGCCACTTCACCCTCCACTAAATGTCCGACCGGGGGAGAGCCTTCCTCTCCCCCGGTCCCCCACCCGCGACGGTGCGGATGCCGATGAATCAGTGATGCTCGGGCTCGGCGAAGCCGGCCCTGCGCTTGTGCGCGCCATATTGCCGGGGCGGACGCCAGGGAGGAGGCGCCGGCGCCGCGCGCGCCCCATCGCTTCCACGCGCGGGCACCCCGTCCGAGTGTCCGCGGAAGCGCTCACACGCCTTCCCGCCGGCGCAGCGCCAGATCCCGAAACCGGTATCGGGTCCGCGCCGTATCTTCGTCGGAAGCGCGGCCCGTCCACGGTGGGGCGCCGCGCCGCCCGGCGGTGGAAATCCCGGCCGGCGGCCCGCGCGGCGCGGGGCTTCGCGGTACGCGATCGCGCCGGGTCTCCCGGCCTCCGCCCGGCGCCGGAGACCGCGCGCCTGGCGTGTCGGCCAAGATCGGGCTGCGGACCGAAGAGGGACTTCCTCGCCACACGTACGCTGAGACAGGAACTTGTGTGCTCACGGGGGTGGGCCATGCCAGATATCGCAACCGTGTCGAATCCCGCGTCCGCTCAGATCACGCTGGACAACCTGCTGGACACGCCCGAGGGCAAGAAGGTGCTGACCTGCGTGCAGTGCGGGGTCTGCGCGGGCACCTGCCCTTACGGCGACGTGATGGATTATCCGCCCCGGCGCATCATCGGGATGCTCCGGGCCGGCATGCTGGAGCAGGTGTTCACCAGCCACAGCCTGCTCAACTGCGTCGCCTGCTACGCCTGCCTGGCCAAGTGCCCGCGCGGCATCCGCCTGACCGACGTCTTGCTGCCCCTGGTGAAGGAGCAGACCTTCGTGCGCCTCCCCGAGGTGCCCGCCGAGCTGCAGAAGGCCCTGGAAAACACCCTCCGCTACGGGAACCCCATGGGCGAGTCGCCCCGCAAGCGCGCGGCCTGGGTGAAGACGGCCGGCGTGCCGGTCCGCATCTTCGCGGAAGACCCCAGGCCGGCCGATGTGCTCTGGTTCGTGGAATGCCACACCTCCTATCATCCCCGGGGACAGGACAACAGCCGCGCCACGGCGCGGATTCTCCACGCCCTGGGCGTTGACTTTGCCATCCTGGGCAACGAAGAGAAGTGCGCCGGGGAGTGCGCCCGCCTGGTGGGCGAGACCGGCCTGTTCGACACCCTGACGGACTACAACATGGCGGTCTTCCACAAGTACCGGTTCAACCGCATCGTGACCTCCGGGGCCCACGCATACGACGCCTTCAGGTATCAGTACCCCGCCGTCGGCTTCAATTATGAAGTGGAACACACCACCCCGTTCTTCGCCAGACACCTGGGCCAGTTGAAACCAAGGCTCACCCGGAAGCTCGGCTACGCGGTGACCTACCACGACTCGTGCTGCCTGGGACGACACAACGGGTTCTACGAGGAGCCGCGCGCGCTGCTGGCGGCCATCCCCGGAGTCAGGCTCGTGGAGATGACCCACAACCGCGTGAACACGCTGTGCTGCGGCGGGGGCGGCGGCGGCATGTGGCTGGACACCTACTACAAGGCCAAAGGGTACGAGCGGCTCTCGGATCGGCGCATCAAGGAAGCCCTGGCCACCGGCGCCGACGTCCTGGCCGTCTCGTGCCCTTATGAGATTTCCCGGTTCGAGGACGCCCTCAAGGTGATGGGGGGCGACGGTCGGATGATGGTCCGCGATGTGACGGAGCTTCTGGCGGAGGCCATGGCGTAGGGCACAGGCCATGGCGGACAGGTGAAAGGACAGTGGCGACGCTGCGGCCGGCCAACGTCAGAGGGTGGCACGGGGTGCTCTCCGCCCGCGCCGCCACCGGGCGCGCCAGGATGTCCATGGCGACGAAGCTGGTCCTCAGCTACGTGCTGATCATCGCCATCGCCACCGCGGCCTTCAGCATCGCCGGGACGCAACTGCTGGGCCGGGTGATCACCTCCGAGGCCGAGACGGCGGTACGCAATCACCTCAACGCCGCCCGCGAGATCGTCCTGGGCCGGCTGCGCCAAGTCAACGACGTGGTGCGGCTGACGGCGGGGAGGTTCTACCTGAGGGAGGCCCTGTCGGCCGGCCGCATCGGGCAGGCGGCGGACGAGCTGACTCGGATCAGAAGGAGCGAGAGGCTCGACATCCTCTCGGTCACCGACCGCTCCGGCCGCGTGCTCCTGCGCACCAGCAACCCCGCGTCCAGCGGCGACAGCCGCGGCCAGGACGAGCTGGTCGCCACGGCGGCCCGTCGCAAGGAAGCGGTGGCCGCGGTGGCCATCATGCCGGCCGCCGACCTGCGAAAGGAGTCCCCGCTGCTGGCGGAGCGGGCCGCCATCAGGTTCGTGGATACGCCCAGGGCCCGGCTCCGCGGGGAGACCGCCGAGACGGCGGGCATGCTGCTGCAGGCCGCGGCGCCGGTGATGGACGGCGGCGGGGAAGTCCTGGGCATCGTCTACGGCGGGATCCTCCTCAACAAGAACCCGGAGATCGTGGATAAGATCAAGCACACCGTGTTCCAGAATGTGGTCTACAAGGGCAAGGACATCGGCACGTCGACCATCTTCCTGGACGACGTGCGGATCTCCACCAACGTCCTCAACCTGGACGGCACCAGGGCCATCGGGACGCGCGGCGCGGAGGACGTGTACAACCGGGTGGTCGTGGAGGGGAGGCCCTGGATCGGCCGGGCCTTCGTCGTCAACGACTGGTACATCACCGCCTACGAGCCGATCCACAGCCTCACCGGCAGGATCATCGGCATCCTGTACGTGGGCGTGCTGGAGCAGAAGTACGTAGACATGCGCCGGCAGACCGTGGCCATGCTCTTGTCGATCACCTTCGCGGT
>JACQTN010000120.1 GCA_016210785.1 Armatimonadota bacterium | reverse complement strand
GTGGGTCGGCGCGGGGTCCCTGACCCCCTCGAATCATCGGACGGCCCATCTTGCGGCCGCCGGGGTCCTGCGATGATTCGAGGGGGTCACCCAGAAAATGCCAGGCATTCTCTGGGGTGCGCTACGAAGCTGTCTGGGAAATGCCAGACCAGGGAGCTCCTTGTGCAAAGTGGCGGGGCCTAGCATGGACGGCAGCGCGTGAAGCGTGGGGCGCGGGGCCCGGGCGCGGGTTGAGACTCCACCACGGGCGAGGGGGCGCGTCATGAAGAAAATCCTGCCGCTGGCCGTGGATGTTGCGGCGGCGTCGCCGATCACCACGCAGATCAAGGAGCAGATCAAGTGGCTCATCGCCCTGGGTGAACTCAAGGCGGGCGACCAACTCCCCACGGTGCAGGAACTGGCCGGCCACCTCCGGGTGAACCGCAACACCATCGCGCTGGCCTTCCACAAGCTGCGCCAGGAAGGGTACCTCTCGGGCCGCCAGGGGCAGGGGACCTTCGTGGCCGACAGCGATCCGGTACGGGAGGCCGTGCGCAAGGCCGGCCTGGCCCGGCTGGTAGAGGACGCCCTGGCGAAGGCCACCGGCATGGGGTTCACGCCCCAGGAGTTCGCCGCAGCCGTGGCCGCGGGCGCCCACATGCACACCGCCCTCAGCCGCCGCCGCAAGGCGCTGTTCGTGGAGTGCAACTGGCCGGAAGTGGAGTTTTACACCCACACCCTGATTGAAGAGCTGGGGATCCACATCGAGGGCATGCACCTGGACGACGTGCGGGCGGACGCGGAAGCGTTCCGGCGCAGGACGCGGGAGGTGGACCTGGTCATCACCACTTTCTACCACGCGGAGGAAGTGCACAAGTTGCTCCCGCGTGGCGTGGAGATGGTGAGCCTGGGCGCCGGGCCGGAGGTGCAGTTCCTCCGCTCCCTCGGGCAACTGCCGCGCGGCACCAAGGTGGCGATCTGCTGCCTGGACAACGATAAGGCGACCCGGGTGCGCACCATGGTTACCAACATCGGCGTGCAGCATCTGGACATGATGGCCATCGGCGTCGACGAGAAGGACCGGCTCAAGCGGGCGCTCGATGACGCGGACGTGGTCTACGTTTCCAACGCGGCCTATCCCGAGGCCCGCAAGATTGTGCACACGCCCGGCCGGCTGCGCACGTACCGGTTCCACCTGGACCGGGCCGGCGTGGAAATGCTCAAGGCCCGCCTGGCCGAGTGGGACGATCATCTGTCACGGAGGAGGAAGAGCCATGCTCGCTGACCTGGGAGAGGCCCGCAGTCGCGACTGGATGGTGGCGACGCCGATCGTCACGCCGCGGACCACCGTCGCCACCGCCCTGCGCCTGATCCGGGAACAGGGTCTGCCCGCCCTCCCGGTGTGCGAGGGAAGCCGCTTCCTCGGGCTCGTGACCGAGAAGGCCCTGCTGCGCTTGACGCCTTCGGAGGCTACGACCCTGGACGTCTACGAGCAGCACGCCGTCCTGGAAAAGCTCACGGTCGCCCGCGCCACGGTGCCCGCAGGTGGCACCGTTGCCCCGGACGCACCGCTTGTCACCGCCGCCGCGCTCATGTCGCGGGAAGGCGTGGAGGCGCTGCCCGTGGTGGAGGGAGGCCGGCTGATCGGCCTCCTCATCTGGACCGCGCTCCTGGCCGCGGCTGCCGGCCAGCCGTACCTCAGCCGCGCGGGCTGAGACAGGGGGTGTTACGAGGAGGTGACGTGCGGTGTGGGACTGGAATGCTCACGCGATTGAGAACCTGGGGAGGTTTCACCGGCGCGAGATGATGCGGGAGGCCCGCCGGCAGCGCCTGGCGCGGCTGGCCGTGGAGGGACGCGGCGCCGCGCACGAGCGCCGCGCCGCGGAGAACCGGGCCCGCGCCCGCATCCTCAGGGTGCGGCAGGCGCTGGGGATGCTGCTGGTGGACGCGGGCACGCGCCTGGGTGGGTAGGCCGCCGGCGCGTGCCCGCCGGGTGACATCCTCTACCAGGTTCCGACCCCGCCCAGGAATTCCACCAGCGCCCGGTTGAACGCCTCCGGGTCCTCCAGGTTGCTCATGTGCCCCACGTTGGGGATCACGGTGAGCCGGGAGCCCGCGACGGCCTGGTGCATCGTGCGCGAACTGTCCGCGGGCGTGGGCACGTCTTCCTCGCCCACGATGATGAGCGTGGGGACTTTGATGGTGGACAGCAGCGGCGTGCTGTCGGGACGATCCGCCAGTGCCCGCAGCGTGGCGGTGAGGCTGTGCGCCGGCGGCCAGGCCATCATTTCGCGCAGGCGCACCACCACGTCGGGCGCTCGCTCCGGCGTGGTGGGCGCGACCAGCGCCTTGAGGAACCCCTCCAGGAACGGCGCCGGCCCTTCCGTTTCGATCTGCGCGATAGCCTTCATGCGGCGCTCCCGTCCCTCCTCCGAGTCCGCCTCCGCCCGCGTGTCGGCCAGGATGAGGGCGTGCACGTGCTCCGGATAGCGCTCCACGAACCGGAAGGCGACGTACCCGCCCATGGACAGCCCGCCCACCACCAGTTTCCCCTCCACGCCCAGGTGGTGGTGGATAAGGGTGTGCACGTCGCGGGCGAACTGCTCCATGGAGTACGGACCCGGCGGCGCGTCGCTTTCGCCGTGACCGCGGAAATCGGGCGCGATGACACGGTATCGGGCGGCCAGCGCCTCGACCTGCGGCCGCCACATGTGGCGGTTGAGCGGGAAGCCGTGCAGCAGCAGGATGGGCGGGCCCCCGCCGGTGTCCTCGTAAGCTATGCGCAGGTCTTTTACCGTGGCAAACATGCCGCCTCTCCTTTCCCGGAAACCTTCGCGCCGGTGAAAAGCTTCGTGCCCACGCGTGCGCCCGGGCCGTGCGCCTATGATATCATGGGAAAGAATCTCCGTGCCGGTGATCTCCCATGAAGATCCTCGCCTGCGCCGACCTGCACGGCCGCCGCGAGCGTGCGGACAAGGTGAGAGAACTCGTCGCCCATCACCGTCCCGACGCGGTGGTGCTGCCCGGTGACATCACACACACAGGCCGCGGCACGGAGGCCCTGGCGCTGCTGGACGAACTCGCCGGTCCCGTCCTGGCCATCACCGGCAACATGGACCCACCGGCCGTGGCGCGCGCCATCCGAGACAGCCGCGCGAAGGATCCCTCAGACGCCCCCGTCGAGATCAAGGGCGTGACCTTCGGCGGGCTCGGCGTGCCCCGCTGCGACGTGCTGGTGGTGCACGAGCCACCGCGGGGCACGCTGGACCGCGTCCCCTCCGGCGCGCACATCGGGTCACCCGCCGTGCGCGACTACATCGAGAAGCGGCGTCCGCGGGTGGTGCTGTGCGGCCACGTCCACGAGTGCCCGGGCGTCGTGGAGCTGGGTGCCACGACCGTGGTCAACTGCACCATGGGCGACGGCCGGCACGCCGGCGCCATCGTGCGGCTGGAAGGGGAGAAGGTGCAGGTCGAGCTGCTGGCCCTGTAGGTGCCCCGGGGCGCGCGAGGAGCGGTGTCTCGGCCATCCGTGCTTCGTTCATGCGCAGGCCCGGCTTCCCACGATGTGTCGGTATCGGGGCTGCGAGTTGCACTACGCAGGACCGGGCTCGCGCCGCCGAGGCCGAGCATCACCTGTGTCCGGATTCCGCACCGTCGCGGGTGCGCCGCGACGGTGGTGCGCCGTGAGTAGGTGAGCGCGGCAGAGTGGTGCACCTTGCACAGACGTTGAACGTGCCGCGCGGTAG
>JACQTN010000112.1 GCA_016210785.1 Armatimonadota bacterium | reverse complement strand
CATGAAGCAGTGGCCTATCCCGCGCGGATCGCGCCGCTCGCCGCCAACCGGCTGCGTGTGGGCCACCTCGATGCCCAGCACCGCGCCGGGCAGCACCGCGCTCAGGATCTCGCCCACCACCGCCAGCCCGGAGCCCTTGTGGGCGCCGAAGGGCATCAGCGGCGCCTTCATGGCCGCCGCGGGATCGGTGTGGTCGCCCACCACCCATCCCCGCGGAATCTGCTCGCCTTTCAACTGGGCGACGCGGATCCTCCCCGCGGCCGCCACGGAGCAGGCCATGTCCAGCACGATGTCCGGATACTCGCCGGCAGGGATGGCATAGGCGATGGGGTTGTTGCCCAGCGCCGGCTCGCGCCCCTGCCAGGGCGCCATGTCGGCGCCGGCGTTGGAGGTGGCGTAACCGATCATGCCCTCGCGCGCCGCCATCATCGCATAATACCCGGCCATGCCGAAGTGGGTGCTGTTGCGGACCGCGACCATCCCCATGGCGTGCGCGCGGGCCAGGCCGATCGCCCGCTCCATGGCAAAGTGGCTGACCACGTGGCCCAGCCCGGTGTCGCCGTCCACCAGCGCCGTGGCGCCCCGCTGGCCGATGATCTGCATGCGTGGCCGCGGGTTGGTCAGCCCGGTCTGGAAGCGGCGCACGTAGCGCGGCAGGAGCGAGGTGCCGTGGCTGGTCACGCCGCGGAGGTCGGTCTCCACCAGGACGGTGGCGATGAGGACGGCGTGCTCGGCAGGGACATCCACCTTCTCGAGCACGCGCTGGCAAAACGCGCGGAGCTGTTCGGCCTGGATGTTCATACCCGGGTGTTCGGCGCCCGCGGGCGCGGCTCCTGGTGGTGCGTTGTTGCCAGGACCGCGCGGAGCGTCATCGCGGCGCGTCCCGCGTCGACGTCGCCACGAGGACCCGACCGCGCGCTGTGCGTACGATGGTGCAGCACTCTCGTGCGGAGGGAATCGCGCACCCGGCGACGAAATCGCGTGTGTACGACCCGGCGCCGGCACCGCCACACTCAGGCTCTCGGCTCGCTTCCCACGCCGGCCGTCCACCACGGAGGGATTCGCATGGCCGTGACGCAGCAGGCGACGGTCACCGCGCATCTGGCGGCCTACGCCTCGGAGATCGCATTCGCGCATCTTCCGGCGGAGGTGGTGCATGCCGCCAAGCGTGCCATCCTCGACTCCATGGGGTGCAGCATCGGCGGCAGCCGCACGGAACCCGGGCGCCTGCTGCTGGAGTTCTTCCAGGAGATCGGCGGCCGCCCCGAAGCGCCGGTCCTGGCCTCCGGCGTACCCCTGCCGCTGCTCCACGCGGCGCACGTCAATGCGGCCCTGGCCAACGTGCTCGATGTGGACGACGCGCTGGCGGATGGACACCTGGGCGCGACGGTGGTCCCACCCGCCGTTGCCGCCGCGGGCCGGTGCCCCACGCGCGGCCGCGACCTGATCGCCGCCGTGACCGCGGGCTACGAGGTCTCGGCGCGGATCGGCATGGCCATCAAGCCGTCTCCGGAGCGCTTTCGCCTGGTGCGGGGGCTGGGGACGTTCCAGGTCTTCGGCGCCGCCTCGGCGGTGGGCCGCATCATCGGGCTCGGCCGCGACGCGATGCTCTCCGCCTTCGGCATCGCTGGCGCCAACGCACCCGTCCCCTCCGTGTACAAGGAAGGCTATGACGAGCGGCCCATGGCGTGGGTGAAGAACAACTTCGGCTGGTCGGCGGAGGGAGGCGTGCTGGGTGTGCTGCTGGCCGCGCGCGGGTTCCGCGGGCAGCGGTCGTTCCTCGACGGTGACCGCGGGTTCTGGCGGATGGCCGGCTCGGACCGGTGCGATTTCGAGATCATGGCGGGCGGGCTGGGCCAGACCTACCATCTGGTCAACAACAGTTTCAAGCCCTACACCTGCTGCCGGTACCATCACGCGGTTCTGGACGCCGTCGGCGACATCATGGGCGCGCACCGCCTCTCCGCGGACCAGGTGCAGAGCGTCCATGTCCGCTCCATCTGGCGGATCAGCGAGCACATGAACTACCGGCCCCAGGATGTGATCGACGCGCAGTTCAGCCTCCCTTACCAGGTGGCCGGGAAGGTGTTGGGCCGCACCGATCGCTTCGACTGGATGCTCACCACTTCGCTGTCCGATCCCGACCTGCTGCGGATGGCCGACCGGGTGACCTACGAGGAGGACGAGGAACACGAGCGGCTGTTCCAGACGGTGCGCCAGTGCGGGGCCACGGTGACGATCCGCACGCCGCGCGGTGAGTTCACGGCCACGGTGCCGCACGCCTGGGGGAGCCCGCCGCGGCCCATCAGCGACGCCGACCTGGAGCGAAAGTTCGTGCACCTGGCGGGCCCGGTGCTGGGCGACGACAGGGCGCGCGGCGTGGCGGCGCTGGTGTGGCGGCTGGAGAGCGTGGGCGATGTGCGCCAGGCGCTGGGGGACATCCTGGGGTGGGACGGGACGGCGGCGTAGGCCGGGCCCGTCGGGGCAGGAGGCACCGGTGACATTGAGGAGGTTCTGCGCGTGAGTTCCGTGGCGACGGCACATGCGCGGGTGCACGATCAGAGGATGTGGCTCAAGCCGACCCTGCGCCTGGGCGAAACCCTGGCGCGCCCGCCCGCACCGCTGGAGGACCTCTGGCCGCCCGGCACGCGGGTGGCCGGGCTCTTCTCCATGGGGCGGGACGCGCTCTGGCAGATGGCGGCCGCGAAGTTCTCGCCGGCGGAGTTCAGCGTGTGGCTGCCCGCGTACAGTTGCACGCAGTTGATCGATGCCTTCAGGCGGACCCGCGTGCCGATGCGCTTCTACGACGTGCGCCCCGACCTGACGGTGGACTGGGAGGCCGTGATCGAGGCGCGCCGGCGTCACGCCGGACGGCACGCGCTGGTGGTGGTCGACTACTTCGGGTTCGCCCAGCCGTTCTCCCTCGATCTCCACGAGGCGATGCGGGAGTACTTCGATGTCGTCATCCGGGACTGCGCGCACAGCCTGCCGCACCCCGCCGTCGGGGTCATCCCCGGGCGGGAGTGCGGCTACATACTCTACTCGCTGCGCAAGCTCGCGCCGATCCCCGACCTGGCCCCGGTGCTCACGGCAAAGGACAGCGCGTCGTCGGCGGACATCGCGCCGCCCGCCGGACGCCCTTTCGCGCGGACGGTGTACATCGGCCTCGAGTCGGCGGAGCTGATGATCGAGGGGCTGCGCGGCATGGCGTCACTGCAGCGACGGCTGCGCCGGCTGAAAGAGGACGGGCAGTGGGGGTCGCCGGTCTCCCGACTCTCGCTGGCGCTGGCCCGCCGCGTGGACTTCTCGCGCGTCAGAGAAGCCCGCCGCGCCAATGCCATCCGCCTGGCCCAGGGCCTGGCGCCGTGGGCGCGCTGCCATCACGCACCCGAGGCGGCCTGCCCGTACTACTTCCCGCTGCGCGTGAACGACCCCGCGAGGGTCAAAGATGCGCTCGCCCGGGTGGGGATCGAGACCACGACCTTCTGGCGATCGCAGGAGGCGGTGACCGGTCCCGGGTTTCCGGTGGCGCGGGAGACGGCGCGCTCCACCCTCTGTCTGCCGGTGCACCAGGACCTGACGCCGGGTCAGGTTGACCGCCTGATTCAGGCAGTGTCCGCGGTTGTGGAGCCCGCGGCGGCCTGAGCGCGCCGCTGCGGCGAGAGATGGGCGGATCGCGGCCCGGCGTACGCATGACTCGCGCCCTGGACGGACGCGCGGCCCGGTGTCGTGACGCCTAGACCAGCAGCGTCCCGTCCCGCATGATCACCTTGCTCTCCGCCTCCACGGTCACGTCGTACACCACGACGTCGCCGTGGATCTTGCTCCACACCTCGCACCGCCAGTCCGCGGTGCGGTTGCTCCTCCCGTACGCGGTGTGCATCACGCCCAGGCGCTTCTTTTCCTCCGAGACCACGCCGGTGCACCGGGCCCACTGGTTGGTGCCCAAGGCGAACTCGGCCACGTTGCGCGCGTTCTCCACCGTGTCGAAGTAGTGGCGAAGCCGTTCCACGCCGGCGCCCTCGCCCGCCACCTCCACCCATTGCCCGCCGCGCGCCACCAGCCTGACCGGCTTTGGTGGCCGCTCGATGTTCCCGATGGGGCCGTCCGCGATCACCACGCCCTCCGCCGTCCCCGCCACGGGGTCGGTGGACACCTCGCCGCTGGGGATGCCGCCCTCGTCACCCGGGTTCCTCGCGAAGCTGGCCAGGTTGATCAGGTCCCTGCCGCCGATGCGGAAGGTGATGTCGGTCCCCAGCGCCGTCGTCACCCGCACGCGGTCGGCGCCCTCCAGGCTGCGGATGATCCGCAGCCCGATCTGCTCCACCTCCCGGTAGTCCGCGGCGGAGGCGCCCTCCACCATCTGCCGCAGCGACGGCTCGCTGAGCGTGAACAGCCTGGTCTTCTTCGCCGCCAGCTGCGGCCACAGGACTGAGGAGGAACCGTACAGCGAGAGGCTGCTGGCGCCGGCGGCGGTGATGATGACGTCCCCTTCCTGATAGGCGCGCAGCACCGCCCGGGTCAGCTTGTGGACCTCTTCCGGCCTGGGCCGGGCGGTCTGGATCACGATGGTGAACTCGCCCCCGGCGCCGGCGATGGCGCCGGCCAGCGCGTCCAGGATCTGCCGGTCGGTGTAGGTGTCGGCGATGACGACGACCTCCTCGCCAGGCTGCAGTTCCAGCTTCGAGCGCACGATCTCTTCGGCGACCCTGATGGCATCCACGATTGACGGTCCGGCCATGCGCTTCTCGCCTCCGTCTTGTCTGCTGCCTCGCCCGGATGCGGGCTCGTCCTCAATTCATATAGACTTCTCTCAGCAGGTATCAGTCCAGGTCCGCGATCTGCCCGATCTTCATGACCACGTTCCCAGGATTGGTGGCGCCCTGGAAGAACACCTGCACCACAACGCCGTCGATGGGCGACTTCAGCGTCTCCAGCGCGTCGCCAAAGAAGTCGGCCACCTCGGCGATCGGCTGCCCGGCCTTGACCGGGTCGCCGATGCCCACCAGGTGCCGGCACAGCCCGTGCCGGGACGCCAGCACCGTCTTGCGGTCCACGAT
>JACQTN010000129.1 GCA_016210785.1 Armatimonadota bacterium | reverse complement strand
GGCCGGGGAGATCAACGCGGGCGACTACGACTTGGCCCTCTTCGGCGCGCACGGCCAGGGGAAGTGTAGCCGCAGCCTCATCGGCAGTGTGGTGGAGCGGGTGACGCGCCGCATCCAGACGGACGCGCTCATCGTCCGGAACGGCGGTGAACTCCGCGGGGGAAGGGTGGTGGTCGGCGTCGACGGAAGCGAACACTCCGGCCGGGCGCTGCGAAAGGCCGTCGTCCTGGCCAGGACGCTACGCATGAGCCTGGAGGCCGTGCACGTCTTCAACCCTCAGTTCCACCACGCTATCTTTGCCGAGATGGCCGGCGTGCTTACCAATGAGGCCAGGGAAGTCTTCAACCTCGAGCGGCAGAAGGCGCTCCACGAACGGATCATCGACCGGGGCCTGGGAGAGGTGGGCAAGAAGCACCTCCAGGCGGCGGTAGAAATGGCCGGGGGGGCCGGGGTGGACATCGAGACCCGTCTGCTGTCCGGAAAAGATTTCGCCGCCATCCTGGACCACGTCGAGAGGACCGAACCGGCACTGCTGGTGGTCGGAAGGTTTGGCCGGCACAGGACCCGGTGCAGTGACATCGGGAGCACCGCCGAGAACCTCGTCCGCCTCGCGCCCTGCCACGTGCTGGTGGTGGGCACGGACGTGCCCGAGGCGTTGCGCCCTGCTATGGCCGGGGACGAGGCGGCAATCCCTTCCCTCCCCTGGACGGAAGAAGCCGAGGCGATGCTGGCCAGGGCGCCGGAATTCGTCCGCAAGATGGCGCGGGCGTCCATTCAGGAGTGGGCCCGGCGCCACCGCGAGCCGGTGGTCAACCGGGACATCGTGGTCAGGGCGATGCAGGACCTGCTTCCGGAGACGATGTGGCGGGGGATGCTGAGGCCGCCTGAGGCCTCCGGCGGGAGTCACCAGGCGTAAGGCTCAGCCCGGTTGCGGGCGCGGCTGGACTGGCGGCTCGTCACGAGGCACGAGTTGCGAGTTGACGTGAAAGTCGGCGCCTTCGCCATGATCGACCAGCCCAGGATGACCCGAAAGTTGCCAGGCCGCAGACATCGAGGGAGGTGAACCAGCATGGCAGAGCTGCTCGCGTCGGCCGGTCCGTATGTGAACATCCTCGGGCGGGTGCTCTTCGCATCGTTCTTCATCATGAGCGGAATCACCCATCTGACCAAGATCGAGATGATGACGCAGTACGCGGCCGCCTACAAGGTTCCCGCCGCCAGGACCATGGTCATCATTACCGGACTCATGATCCTGGCCGGTGGCCTGGCGATCCTGGTGGGCTGGCATCCCCGCATCGGGGCGGCCCTGATCTTCATCTTTTTGCTGCTCGTGGCCTACTATATCCACGGCTACTGGCGAGAGACCGACCCGATGCAGCAGGCCAACCAGAGGGCGCACTTTTGGAAGAACGTGGTCATAGCGGGCGCAGCGCTCCTGATCATCTACCACGGGGCTGGTCCGCTGAGTCTGGCGCGCTGAGAAGAGAGTCCTGTCAGCGCACCTTCACCACGGCCAGCCCGCAAGGCCGGGGCACACGGAGCGTGGCGGAGAGGGTGACGCGGAGCCGTCTGCATCGACGAAGTGTACCGACGAGAGTGCCTTGCCCTGTCTCGGAGTGTGTTCGCCGACCTGGAAGCGGGGAGCATGTGGAGCTACCGGTGAGCGATGAACGCGGGAGGTGATCGTCGGTGACCGATGCGTTCGGCACGCTTCGGTTACCGCTCCACCGCTCCTGGTGATGGTGCAAAACGCCGGAGGCAACGTCGAATGTGAGAGCCGTACGAGCGTCGACAAACCCAACCCCTGTAGCGCATGTGTCGCCGGTGCACGCTAGAGCTGGCCCTTTGAAGGCCGCGACTTGTCCCTTGGTGAACGCAGGTCAGCGTAGCGCCTTCAAGGCGCTGTCTAGCAAGCCCGCCAGCTTCTTCGCCCCGGCCTGCGCCGTCCCCACGTCCTTGGCACTCAGGGTATCCGTGCCCACCCTGGCCGCCTCGTCGGTGATCTTCAAGGCCTCAGCTGCGCGAGTCCCGGCAGCCTTCAGGTCCACCAGGGCGCCGCTGCCCTGACCCTCGCACGGATTCCCCCACTGCCTGTCAAACCGCTTGTCCTTATTGCCCACCAGGCAGTTGACGGCGTGCCCGGCGTGCTGGTGCACACCGCTGAGGGACCCCGCTGACGTGGCGAAGCCCGCATGGGTCCTGGCGGTGTCGAGCTGCTTCCGCGCCGCATCCAGAGGGCTGCCTGAGGCCGCGGGCGGCTGACTGGGCTGCGTGTGATAGGGAGCGTAGGCCAGCCGCGGAAGCCCGAGGACCAGGGCAATGACCCCGACTACGGCGATACCCGTGCGCACGGCGTATCTCTCCCCGTTCACTTCAGTCATCCTCACACGCGCGCCACCACTCGACCCCTGTTGCGAAAGTGTCGCGGCTGACGTGCTTTCTCATCGTTCTACCTGCTCCTGCATCGTTTATTGGTGCCGGGCTACCACCTTCACCCTCACTTGCACCGGGTCCTGGGCCACAAACACAAGAAAGCGGGGAACGGGAATGCCGAACTCCGACATCCGTACGACGAACTCACCCTCCCCTACGTACTCGTCCCGGAGAGCCAGGATCCTGGCAGGAAAGTCAACCTCCCGGCTGGCATCGCGCACGGTCAGACGGCCTCTGACCCGCGCCGCCAGCGGTCGCCCGAGAGTAACGGCCACGAGGGTCACGCTCCCCCGGAAGGCCATGACCGGATACGCCTCGGTCTTCAGGACGTCTCTATGCATCTGCCGGTCCCGCAGCCCGATGCCTGTCGTGATGGTGCGGGCATCCACCGTTGCCTGGACATCGGCATTGAACGTTCCGTCAGGGAGCTGATGCACCTTCACAGTGCCTGATACCCGGGTCGTGTACCCGGTAAACCCGCCGCGATTGTCAGCAACAAAGAATTCCGCACGAGACTCGCCCGGGAGGATGAGGAAAGTCCCCGTCGCGAGAACCTGGGCTCCAGCACCGGCGGCCAGAAGCGCCACTGTCGCCAGTGCCGATGCCCAACGCAGGGACCCGTGCGTCATGATCCTGACCGCGAGCCTTGTGAGGCCCGGCGTATTCTCACCCGTCCGCACACAGCCGCCGCCTCACCGATACACAACGATGGGCTGCCAGCAGTTCCTTCCTCCGGATGCTCTTCCGGGCTCGCATGGAGCCGCCACCTCCATGGCACGCACTGCTACCGTGAGTGTATCGCCCTGCAGGAAGCACGGTAGGGGACTACGTCCTACAGGAGGGGGGCCAATAGACCCGGGACCTTTGGCCGGAACCAAGACAGGATCGGCCCCGGTGGAACCCCCTCTCCCCTACATCCAATGAGACCGAAGAGACCAAGGCGATGCTGGGCAGGGCGCCCGATCTTGTCCACAAGATGGCGCGCGCATCCATCCAGGAGTCCGCTCGGCGCCACGGCGAGCGCCCTGGTCAGCCGGGATATGGTGTCCGGGCGATGCAGGACCTGCTGCCGGAGAAGATATGGCGGGGCATGCCCAGAGAACACGACGGCCGGGACGGGTGAAGCGGCGCCGGCGCTTGCGGATTTACGCCTTGGGTGACCCTGTGCGTGCGGACCTCAGCGGATCTCCAGCACGGCCAGCCCGTGCGGCCGCGGCACCCGCAGCCGCGCGACGCGCTTGCGCGCCGAGGGATCGATCACCGCCACCCAGTCGCTGGCGTTGGCGGCCACGTAGAGCAGGCCCGTCGGCCCGAAGGAAATGTGGAAGGGCTGCTCCCCCACTTCGATGCCTGCCACCACCTTGCCGGTGCGCCGGTCCACGGCCAGGATCTGCCGGAGGCCGTGGTCGCTGAACCACAGCACCTTCGGCGCGCGCGGCGCGTAGCGCCCGTCCTTCCCCGCTTTGGGCGAGTGGAAGGGATACCGCCCCACGGCATGATGGGCGATCACCCAGCGCGATGCAACGTCCATCACCGTGATGTGGTTGTCGGGCACTGAGGGGATGCCCGAGTTGGGAATCCATGCCTCCTTGCCGTCCGGCGTGAAGATGACGTCGTGGGCGTTGCGGCCGGTGTTGATCCTGGCCACCACCTTCTGGCTGCGCAGGTCTACAATCCGCACCCGGCGCGGCTCGCGCCGCATCGGCATCCCGGTCACCGTCAGCCACAGTTCGCGGCCGTCCGGCGTGATGTCGATGTCGTGCTGCGGGATCCCCACTTGGAGAGAGGGCAGGCGCCGCCGCGCGGCGACGTCGATCACCGAGATGAACGGCGCCGCCTCCTGGGTCACGTAGAGCGTGCGGCTGTCGGGGGAAAAGAGCACGTCGTGCGGCGCGCGTCCCACCTTGATGCGCGCCACCTCCGCCAGCGCCAGGGGATCGATCAGCGAGACCTCGTCCGACTCCCTCGCCGCCGTCGCCACCCAGCGGCCGTCCGGAGAGAGGGCCAGGTTGTGGACGTGGTGCCCGGTCGGGATCTTGCGGACCGGTTCCGGCCTCGTGTCCTCGAAGACCCACACGCTGTTCGTCGCCTCCGAGGCGACGAAGACCCGCGCGCGGCTCCCCGGGGCGGGACTCGGGCCCTGCGCCGCCAGAGCCCGGGCATCCACCGGCGACGATGCCCGGCGCAGCACTCCCGGGCCGGAGAGCGGGCTTCCTGCGGCGAGTGCCACGGCTGCCACCACGAGCGCCGTGATGGCGGTCAGGATGGATGCACGGGTGCGAGCGTGCGTCTGCCTCGACATCGAATCCTCCGTCATGATCGGATCTGCCGGAACGCGCCGACCGGTTCAGGAATGCGCGTCTGCACAGGTTCGCAGGCGCGCGGCCCTGGACCTGCCGCGCTAGCCGAGGATGCCGTACTGGTGGCGTCCCCAGATCAGGGCTCCGGTGGCAAACCGGGACAGGTGAAATGCGGAGATGTCGATCTCCGGCCGCTCGCCGGTCATCTCCGCCGCCAGCGCCTCTCCCAGCGCGGGGCTCAGCTTGAACCCGTGGCCGCTGAACCCCGCGGCGACGTACAGACCGTCGATCTCATCCACCGGGCCGAGCACCGGCTGCCAGTCGGGCGTCACGTCGTACAGGCTGGCGTATCCCCCCTGCACCGCGGCGTCCGCGCCGCCGGGAAACCGCCGCTGCCAGCGCTGGCCGACCCGCTCCACGAAGTCCCAATCCGCGCCTTGATTGAAGGCGTCGGGGGAAACGACCTCCTGCGTCTCTTCCTCCAGCACGCCGGCCAGCGCGGTGCCGCCGGCTTCGGGACGCGCGTAGAACGCCTGGATCATGTCCTCCAGCACCACGGTCAGAGGCCCGAAGGCCGGGGGCGGCGCCAGGTGGATCACCTGCTGGCGGGTCGCCTCGATGGGCACGCGGACGCCCGCCGGCTCCAGCAGGCGCGGCGTCCACGGCCCGGCGGCCACCAGCACCCGCGGCGTTGCCACGGTCCCGCGGCTTGTCTCCACGGCGACCACGCGGCGGCCCTCGACGACCAGGCGCTCCACGGCCGTGCCTTCCCAGACCTCCGCGCCCAGGCGCCGCGCGGCCGCGGCGAAGCTCGCCGCGGTGGCGTAGCCGTCCGCAAAACCCGAGTCGGGCTCGTAGGCGGCGCCGCCGGCATCGGCCACGTGCATGCGCGGCTCCAGCGCCGCGACCTCTGATGGCGTAAGGATCGACGTCCTCACGCCCAGCGACCGCTGCAACTCCACGTTGGCGCGCACCGTCTCCATCTGCTCCGGCGCGGCCAGCAGCAGGAATCCCGCGCGCGTGAAGTCGGCGGTGCCGCCGGTGATCTCCTCGAAGCGGGAGAAGAAGGCCAGGCTGCGCGCGGCGAGCCTGATGAGCGGTTCGTAGGAGTAGTGGAGGCGGATGATGCCGATGGACTTCCCGGTGGGACCGGAGCCCACGGCGGCGCGCTCGATGAGGAACACCTTCCCTGCCCCGCGCCGCGCCAGGTGGAACGCCGCGCTGGTCCCGGTGGATCCGCCGCCGATGATGACGGCGTCCGCGGCGGCCGCGGACGCACTCACCATCGCCCCAGCCCGATCCGCGCCGCGTAGGCGGCGGCCTCCGCTCGCCGGCGCAGGTTGAGCTTACCGAGCAGGTTGCTCACGTAGTTCTTCACGGTCTTCTCGCTGAGGTACAGCTCCGCGGCGATCTCGCGGTTGGTCTTCCCTTCGGCGACCAGGGCCAGCACGCGCCGCTCCTGCGCGGTGAGACCGCCGGGGCGTTCCGCCTCCCCGGCGATCAGCGCGCGAAACCGCTCCAATAGCGCCCCGGTGACGCGGGAGTCGAGAAGCGAGCGGCCGGCCGCCGCCTCCCGGATCGCCGTCACCAGGTCGGGGCCCCGCGTCTCCTTGAGGAGATAGCCCGCCGCGCCGGCCATGACCGACGCCACCACCG
>JACQTN010000111.1 GCA_016210785.1 Armatimonadota bacterium | reverse complement strand
CTGACTGAGCGCGCCTCGCCCGCCCGCCGCCGCCCGCGCCGGATCTGGCACGCCGGAGAGGCGCTGCCGGCCGGGGTCTTCCACATGATCTACTTCCTGGCCGGGATCCTGGCGGAGGCGGGCCTCAGCTTCCTGGGCCTGGGCGTGCAGCCGCCCACGCCCACCTGGGGCGGCATCCTGGCGGAGGGACGCCTCTACCTGGCCAACGCCTGGTGGCTCACCGCCTTCCCCGGCCTGGCCATCATGCTCACCGTGCTGTCCATCAACGTGGTGGGCGACTGGCTGCGCGATGCGCTCGACCCGCGCTCGCGCCAGTAGCGGAATGCGCGCGGGATTCGCCGCGCGCCGGCGCCGGGCGCCGCGGAGACGCTGGAGCGCCGCGCGCAATCCATCCAGCAGTGGCCCTCACTCCGGGTGCCCGGGCTCGAACGCGTCGAGGGCACGGCCCCACGCCTCATTCAGGAATGCCCGGGAAAGCCCTCCCAGCATACGAGATCATCGAGGCGGGTGGACCTCCGGGGCAGCGTACGCCCGAAAGGCTGGTGGGGCGCCGGATAACCCAGGCATACCATCATCTCCGGCGTCAACCACTCCGGGAGATTGAGAATCATGCTCACCCCGGCCTTGCTGAAGGAGGTCACCGGCCCCGCACCGAGCCCGAGGGCGTGGGCGCTCAGCAGCATGTTCTCGGCCCCCGTGCCCACATCGATGTAGACACCCAGATGGTGGGGCTTGCAGCCTATCTGCGCGACCTTGGCCCAGTCAATGCAGATCACGACCAGGGCTGTGGGAACCCCCAGCATCCCGGGTGTCACGGCGTTCAGGAGCCGGATCGTCACGGGATCCTGGACGACGATGAAACGGTGGAGTCGGCGGTTGCCTCCGCTGGGGGCCCACCGCCCGGCCTCCAGCACCGCCATCAGGTGCTCCCGGGGCACCGGTTGATCGGTGTAATAGCGCGTCACACGACGCGTCCGGATGTTTTGCAGGACCGCCTCTGCGCTCATCACTCACACCCCCCGGCCGGTCGCGCGCATCAACTCCCCGGCGATGAGCCGGCAACTGGCGTCCAGAAAGGCCAGGTAGCCTGCGGGGTCCCCCTGCCGGCGCGCCATGTTAGGCGGGATCTCTTCCGCCAGCCGCCGGAAGATTTGGCGCCTTTCCTCGCTGCTCCGCGGCTCCACCCGGCGGCACAGGAGTTCGGCAGCCCGCAGCAGGCGGAGCGGGCCGTAGTCCACGGGTTCGTCTAACAGGCACCGCGCCGCCGTGACCAGAAAGGCGAGCAGTTCGATCGCTTCTTCTTCGGATAACACCAGCGAGTTCCCCACGGCCCACTCTCCTTCTGGCAGCGCCGATCGCAGACGCGGCGCAGCCGTTGGCCGGGCAGGCGCCGCAACGGACCGCGACGGACGGCCGCCCGGCCGGTTTCGCGTTCCCCTAACCTCAGTGAGGCGGGCGCTTGTCCCAGGTAGCCCTGGCCAGGCGCATGAAGTTCCCGCCGAGGATCTTGTGGACGTCCTGCTCGCCGTACCCACGCGCCAGCAGGGCACGGGTCACGTTGGGGTACTGCGCCACCTCGGAGAATCCCTCGACCGCCGGGGCCCGCTCCTTGAACTGGGTGAGCATGAAGCTGTACTGCTGCTCAAAGGGCGAGGGAATGGGCATCACCCGGAAGTTCTCGTTGATGTCCGAGCCGATGCAGACGTGATCCACGCCGACCAGATCCACCAGGTAGTCGATGTGGGCGCAGAAGTCGTCGATGGTCGGCGGCACCCCTGGCCGGGTGGCGGCGATCACGCTCCAGGCCACCACCCCGATGAGGCCGCCCTTGGCGGCGAGCGCCTTGATCACCTCGTCCGTTTTGTTGCGCGGGCTCGGGTTCAGTTTCTTGACGTTGGCGTGGCTGACGATGCAGGGGTCCCGCGAGTACTCGATGGCGTCCAGGCACGTCTTCTCGCCCGTGTGGGAGAGGTCGACCATGATGCCGAACCGGTTCATCGCCCCCACGACCTGCCTTCCGTACGCGGTCAGCCCAAAGTCGTTGGGCTCCAGACATCCCGAGCCGATCCGGTTGTGCTCGTTGTAGGTGAGCTGGATGACGCGCACCCCGATCCGCCAGAAGGTGGGGAGCAGGTTTATCCAGTCGTCCTCCAGCGGCGTCCCGTCCTGAAAGCCGAAGACGATGCCGACCTTCCGCTCCCGCCTGGCCCGCTCGATGTCCGCGCTGGTGCGCACCAGGAGCGTCTTCTCCGGCTCTGCCTCCAGCAGGAGAAAGCTCTCGTTGATGCGGCTCAACGCGTTGCGAAAGTTGGTGTTGCTCGCCGCCAGGGTCTGCACCGCGGCGGTGAGGCCTCCCTCCCGGGCACGATCCAGATAGCTCTTGCCGTTGGCCGTGAGGCCGGGACGGGCGAAGTTCCCGCTCAATGCCGCATCGACCACGACGGCGGCCTGGTGCACGCGCCGGACCTCCGCGTCTGCAACCGCTGTGTGTTGCCGTGCCATCGCTCCACCTCCCTGTTAGTGACCGGACATCCCCGGCTGGACCAGCCGGGGATCCACGGCGTCCTGCAACCCATCTCCAAAGACGGTGATGGCCAGAATGGTCACGAAGATGGCGGCACCCACCAGGGTGGGATACCACCAGGCATCCAGGATGTAGAAGCGCGCCCCGGCCACCATCACCCCCCACTCCGGCATGGGAGGCTGTGCCCCCAGGCCGATGAAACTCAGGGCGGCACCCGAGAGGATGGCGTAGCCCGAGGTCATGGTCGCCCGCACGGCGACCGGATCAAAAGCGTTGATCAGCACGTGGCGCACGAGAATGCGGGCCGCGCTGCCGCCCACGGCGCGGGAGGCCTCGACGTAGAGCTGACTCCGCACGCTCAGCACCTGTCCCCGCATGAGGCGCGCATACCCCGGCCACCACACCAGGCCCAGGGCCACGGCGATGTGTTGCACCGACGGCCCCAGCGCGGCGGAGAGGGCCATGGCCAGGACAAGCCCGGGGAACGCCAGGAAGATGTCGGTCACCCGCATGATGAGTTGATCGACCCAGGCGCCGAAGTAGCCGGCGATCAGTCCGAACGTCGATCCGACGACCACCGCCAGACTCACGGTGATCAGGGCGATCTGCAGCGAGATGCGGGCGCCAAACAAGACGCGGGAGAACACGTCGCGTCCCAGCTCATCCGTCCCAAACCAGTGCGTGGCGGATGGAGACTGGAGCCGGACCATCGGCTCCGGCGCAAACGGATCGTGGGGAACGATGACGGGGGCCAGCAGCGCCACGGCCAGGGCGACCAGCATGACGATCCCCGCGATGACCGCGACCCGGTCGCGGAGCAGGCGGCGGATGGGCCGCGGGAGGCGCCGCGGCACCCGGGACACGCCGGCCCGCGCGGCACCGCCGCCGTGCCCCGCATCCGCTGGACGGCCAGCCACGGGCATCACCGGCCCCTCAGTACTGAATCCTGGGATCGAGCATCGGGTAGAGCAGGTCGATCACCAGATTGATCAGCACAAACAGCGCCGCCACGATCAGAGTGACGCCCATGATGGGCGGGAAGTCCAGGTTGGCGATGGAGTCCACGGCGTACTTGCCCAGGCCTGGCCAGGAGAAGACGTTCTCGATCACGACCGCGCTGGAGAAGAGGAAGCCGGTCTGCAAGCCGATCATGGTGAGGACGGGGATGGCCGCGTTCTTGAGCGCGTGCCGGAGAATCACCCGGCGCTCTCCCAGGCCCTTGGCGCGGGCGGTGCCCACGTACGGCTCGCCGAAGACCTGCAGCATGGCCCGCCGCGTGATGCGCAGGACATTGGCGATGGACCCCAGCAAGAGCGCGGCCGCGGGCATGAGGATGTGGCGGAGTGCATCCCAGAACAGCGGCCAGTTGCCTGCCAGCAGCCCGTCGGCAAGATACAGCCCGGTGACCGCGGGCGGTGCGGCCGCGCCCGCGGTCAGCCGGCCCGTGGCGGGCAGCCAGCGCAGGTGCGCAAAGAACACCACCTGGAAAACGATGGCCAGCCAGAACGAAGGGGTGGCCAGGCCGCCCAGAGCCACGATCTGGACGGCCTTGTCCACCCAGGAGCCCCGGTACACGGCGGCCAGGATGCCTCCGCCGACCCCGAAGATCACGTACAGGG
>JACQTN010000014.1 GCA_016210785.1 Armatimonadota bacterium | reverse complement strand
TGTGGACGTGTAAATGGTCTGAGATTCTGTCACCCGTTAACTGGTCTGTGAAAATGTCACCCTGCCCCTGCCGGGCGAACCTATCAGGGCATGGACAGGGAGACGATCGCCCATGGAGAACGCTATGCTGATGAAGCCGCAAGACGCAAGGCACTCCGAAAGGCCGGAGTGACATTTTCATTGACCAGATAAGCGGACAGATTCATTGGTCATCGACACTCCTGCACCCTCCCGCCGAAGCAACCGGTTCACCGCAGCACCACCGTCAGCAGCGCCCACCCCAGCACCCCGGCCATCGCCACCATCAACAGGCAGTACCGGAAGGTGATGCCGATCACCTCGCCCTCCCGCCCCGCCAGGCCCACCGTCGCCGTGGCCAGCAGCACCTTGGCCGGGGCGACCATGCTGCCCAGCGACCCGCCCGTGGTCTGCAGCGCCGCCATCACCACCGGATCGAGATCGAGCACCAGCGCCGCGTCGCGCTGCAGGGCGCCGAAGAGCACGTTGGAGTTGGTGTTGCTGCCGGTGACCACCGCGCCCAGCAGGCCGATGAAGGGCGCCAGCAGCGGGTACAGCGGCCCGGTGACGGCGGCGATCCCCTTCGCCAGCAGGAAGGTCATGCCTGAATAGGTCATCACCATCGCCATCATCACCATGGCCACGATGGCGAGCGACGTGGGGACGCCCTCCGCGACGACCAGTCCCACCACGGCCCTCCCCCTCCCCGGTGTCCAGTACCCCGCGGCCCGGTAAATGAGATAGGCGATGGCGACGGTGTACGACAGCAGCCCGCCCGGATGCTCGAGCGGGTGCAGCACAAAAGACCCTTCCGGCACCGCCCATCCCAGCAGCGTGCGGGTCGCGGGGAAAGGGACGGTGACCGCCCACCCCAGCAGAAGGTGATGCACTGGCGGCAGCAGCGTGGCCAGCACCACGACCACGATCAGCACGTAGTACGCGGCGAATGCCATGTGGAACCCCATGGCCGGCGCGCCGCCGGAGCCGCGGCTGTGCCCACCCCCGGGCCCGCCGCCGGCCTGCACCCTCGCGCCGGCTCCCGCGGTTGCCCGCTCCTCGTCGTGGCCGGGCCAGTGTGGAAGGAGGCCCCAGAATCTGCGCCCGCGCGGCGCCCGCGCCATCCTGGCCAGCGCCAGGCTCATGACCAGGCCGACCATCCCCGCGGCGAAGCTCGCGATAATCCAGTGCTGGAGCAGCGCCAGCACAGCCTGCGTGCCGCCCATGGCCAGGCCCAGCGCTACGATGGCTCCGAACGTGCGCCGGAAGGGCCGCGGCCCGGCGTGGATGTGGGCAATGGCGAAGCCGGTGAGCAGGCACGCCAGGCCCAGGAACAGCGCCGTCCACAACCCCAGGCGCGCCGCGGGCAGACCGGTCACGGCCCGCAGCGCCTGAAAGGAGGACGCCATGTCGCCCATGGTGACCGACCACGCGTGGCCCACCAGCGGCACTACCGCGGCCTGCACCGGCGGGAAGCCCAGGCCCACCAGCAGCGGCGCCACGATCGCCACCGGCACGCCGAAGCCCGCGACGCCCTGGAGAAAGGACGCGAAGGCAAACCCCAGGATGAGCAACTGCAGGATGTGATCCTCGGTGAGTCGGGCGACGCCCTCACCGATGCTGCGGATGGCGCCGACCTCCTCCGCCAGGCGGTAGAGCAGCAGCGCCGCCCAGATGATGTAGAGCACGTGGAAGCTGACGGCGAGGCCCCGCACCGCCGCCACGACCAGCACCGCCGGCAGAGTGCCGAAGCCGATCTGGGCCAGCGCGGCGGCCAGTGCGAACCCGAGCATGCCCGCATGGGTCCCGCGCAGGCGCAACCCCAGCATCGCCGCCAGCATGATGAGCAGCGGCGCGGCGGCCAGTAGCCAGTTGAAGGGAGTCAGCGCGGGTCCGCCGGGCAATGAACCTCCCCCCTCACCCCTGGCGCGTGCCACTCCTGACGCGGAGGTCTCTCATCCCAGCGTGCTCGCCGACAGCACGTGCGATTGTGCAGGGCGCATGTCGCGACCGCGCTTCCCGACTCGCCGGGGGAATTCACACGGCAAAGCGGAAGTGGACCACATCCCCGTCCGCCACCAGATACTCTTTCCCCTCCAGCCGCATCAACCCCCGCTCGCGCGCCGCGTGCAGCGACCCGGCCGCCACCAACGCCTCCCACGCGATGGCCTCCGCGCGGATGAACCCGCGTTCCATGTCGGTGTGAATCTGTCCGGCGGCCCGCTGTGCCGTGGTGCCGCGCGGCACGGGCCAGGCGCGGACCTCTTCGGAGGCCGTGCTGAAGAAGGTGACGAGCCCCAGCAGCGCGTGCGCGCTGCGGATCAGGCGCGCTAGCCCCGGTTCTTCGATCCCGGCCGCGGCCAGGAACTCGCGCGCCTCCTCCGGGGAGAGCGCGGCGACCTCCGCCTCCAGCCGGGCGCAGATGGTTACGGCCCCGGCGCCCGACTCGCGGGCGCGCGCGTGCACCGCGTCGGCCAGAGGATGCGCCCGGCCCGCCGCATCCTCCTCCACGTTGGCCACGTAGATCACCGGCTTGTCGGTGAGCAGCCGCAGATCGCGCAAGGCGGCGCGCTCTTCGGACCTCAGCGGCAAGGCGCGCGCCGCGCGCCCCTCGTTGAGCGCCGCGGCGACCCGGTCCAGCAGGGACAGGTGCTCGCGGGCGTGGCGGTCGGCGGCCTTGACGCGACCCGCGGCGCGCTCGCGTGCCCGCTCCAGAGTCTGGAGATCGGCCAGGGCCAGCTCCGTCTCGATAATGCCCATGTCGCGCCGCGGGTCCACCGACCCCTCCGGATGCGCCACGTCCCCCAGGGGGAAGCAGCGCACCACGTGGGCCAGCGCGTCCACCTCCCGGATGTGGGAGAGGAACTGGTTGCCCAACCCCTCGCCCCGGTGGGCACCGCGGACGAGACCGGCGATATCCACGAACTGGATGGTGGCCGGTACGACTCGCTTCGGGTGCGTGACCGCGGCGACCTGCGCCAGGCGTGGATCGGGCACGGCGACCACGCCCAGGTTGGGCTGGATGGTGGTGAAGGGGTAGGCGGCCGTCTCCACCGCCGCGCGGGTTAACGCGTTGAACAGGGTGGACTTCCCCGCGTTGGGAAGACCGACGATACCCACCTGAAGCGACATGTGGATAGACCCCGCGTCTGGAATTCCTCGCACCCCTCTCCCGCCAAGGGCGCCGCTGAGTCGGCGAGCGCCGCAAAACAACGCGCTCCACGACGGGTGTGGAACGTGCCGGGCAGGGTGAGGGGGGAGGCGTGCCCCGAGGCCAGGCGTGTTTCCTGAACACGCTCCCATCAGGCCGCCGGCGGCGGCACCACCCGGCCTGCGGCGGCGCGTTTGGCTGGTCGCAGCCGGTTCAACTGACCGCGCCGTCTTCAGCTGGCCGCGACGCGGTTCCCTCCGGAGCGTTTGACCCGGTACATCGCCTGGTCCGCGGCGTCGATGAGGGCGTCGGCGGTGATGCCGTGGTCGGGGAAGGAAGCCACGCCGGCGCTCAGCGTCACGTTGGCCACCCGCTGCTCCCCCAACAGGAAGGTCGTGCCGGATACGGTGCGGCGGAGGCGCTCCGCCAACTCCATGGCCTCGGCCTGGTCCGTGTGGGGCAGGACGATGACGAACTCATCGCCGCCGTAGCGCGCCACGATATCGCTCCGGCGGCTACCCGTGCGCAGCAGGGCAGCCACGGCGCGCAGGACCTCGTCGCCGCTGAGGTGGCCGTAGGTATCGTTGTAGTGCTTGAACCGGTCGATCTCCAACATCACCACGGCCAGCGGGAACTCGTAACGCTGCGCCCGCTCCACCTCCCGCAGCAGCGCGTCGCGCAGGTACCGGTGATTGTACAACCCGGTGAGCCCGTCGGTGATCGCCAGCCGTCGGGCTTCCTCGTACAGGCGCGCGTTTTGGATGGCGACGGTGGCGTAGCTGACCAGGGTGGACATGACGCGCAGATCGCGGTCCGCGAAGGCGTGCGCCCGCGCGCTCTCGATGTGGAAGACGCCGGTGACCCGCCCCTCCACGATGAGCGGGAAGGCCACCTGCGACTTGACGCCTGGCGGCGCGCCGGCGCCGCCAGGATCGCGGGTGATGTCCTGCACCACCTCGGGCTGGCCGGTGCGCGCCACCCGGCCGACGATGCCCTGGTCCGCCCTCACCTGCGCGCCCTGGACCGCCGTGGCGTAGCCGTAGGCGGCCTGCACGATGAACTCGCCGCCGGTCTCGTCCAGCAGCAGGATGCGGCCGTACTCGTACCCGAAGCTGCGGCAGGCCACGGTGACGATGGCATCCAGCACCGGCTGCAGCTCCAGGAAGGCGCTGATGGCCCGGGCCGCCTCGTAGAGGGCGGCCAGCTCGTCGCGCGAGATGCGCGCCTCCTGGTAGAGGGTCGCGTTGCGCATGGCGGTGCCGATCTGGGTGCTGAGCGCCTGCAACATCTCCAGGTCGGCGCCGGTGAGCGGCCGGGTGGCGTCGGTCTCCACGCTGAGAGCACCCACCACCCGCCCGTCCTGGCGGATGGGCACGCTGGCCATGGAGACCGCGTGGTCCAGCACGCGCACGTAGTCGGGGTCGCGGGTCACGTCGGGCACCAGCGCCGGCTGCCCGGTGCGCACCACGCGCCCGATGACGCCGCGCGTGACCGGCATGTCGGGCGGGCCCTGGGGGTAGCCCGCGTAGGCGACGGGGTGGAGGACCCCGTCCTCGATCAGCGCGATGGCGACGAGCGGGTAGCCAAAGGTGCGGCCGACCTCCTGCACGACGCGCTGGTAGATCTCCCCCAGGTCAAGCGGATCGCTCACCACCGCCAGGACCTTGCTCAGGGTCTCCATGCGGCGCGCCTGCTGCTGAGCTTCCTGGTAGAGTTGCGCGTTCTTGATGGCCATGGCGGCCTGCTGGGCCAGCGCGTTGGCGACCTTCTCGTGGTGCTCGGTGAAGTAGCCGGACACGGCCTTCACCAGCGCGAAGACGCCGATCACCTCATTGCCCACCTTCATCGGCACCGCCAGCGCCGAGCGCACGAAGCCCTGGCCGAAGAGCCGGTCGCTGGTGGGCAGCCGCCGCGGATCGCGCTGGTAGTCCTCCACGCGCAGCGGCGTGCTGTGGCGCACCACCCAGCCCGTCACGCCTTCGTAGATGCCGGGTACCGGGATGTCCCCCACCTGCTCCCGGTTCCCACCCCGGATCATCCGCACGTGGCGCGTCTGGGTCTCGTGATTAATGAGCACCAGCAGCAGCCCGTCGGGCACCAGGATCTCCTCCACCGCGTCCGCGATGGCCTTGAGCACCTCGTCCAGGTCCAGGTGCTGTCCGACAGCCAGGGAGACGCGCTGCAGGATGGCCAGTTCACGGTGTGTCTCGTCCCGGTGCGTGTAGATGAGGGTGTAGTAGGCGAGCATGGCCAGGGAGAAGGCCAGGAACAGCGTGGTATCGGGCAGGAAGTTCAAGAAGACGAGCGCCGCGATGAAGCCAACGCCACCCTGCAGGATCGTGTTGATCGCCACCCACGGCAGGCGCTGCCGGTAGACTGCCCAGAACGGCGTGCCCCGGGTCGTGGCGACGGCGGCGCTCATCAGGAGCCCCGTCGAGACCTCCAGGGCCAGCAGGCTGACCATCAGACCGGGAATCTCCTGCAGGCTCAACCCGGTGCTGACGAACGACGTTCGCCAGGCGTGCCCGGTCCGTCCCACCAGATGGTACGCGAGGCTAACCACGACCGGGACCACGACAAACTGTGCGGCGTTGAAGACTGTGGCGGCCACGGGTCGCCGGCGCAGGATCCCCATGCCCACAGCGGCGCCGGCCGCGCCCACGAGCGCGGCTCCCCCCAGGCCCAGGATGGTGAGCGCCGCGAAGATCGCCCACAGACTGATGGACTGCGTGCCACCCTGGGGCAGCGGTACCACCGCCCAGCTTCCCAAGGCGGCGCCGGCGGTCAAGAGGAGGAGCGGCGCCCGCGGCAGGTCCTGCGGGGTGGAGAAGATCAGAACCAGAGAGACGACGGCAGCCGCCACCACGCCGGCCACGAAGTACTGGCAGCGATGGACGCGCGCGGCGGCCGGCCCCCGCGACCCGCCCGTCATGGCCCTCCGTCCTCCCGCCGGCGGACCGGCGTCGCCTCCGCGCCGTCCGGAGCGGCGGCGTGGTGCACAAACTCCTTGATCCGCCGCTCCAGCTTCACCCGCGGCATCAGCACCCGCCGCCCGCACCGGAGACACCGGATTGCCACATCGGCCCCCAGGCGCACGATCTCCCACCGGTCACCGCCGCAGGGATGCGCCTTGCGGGTGCGGACCACGTCTCCGGGTCGCAGCCTGACGATCTCTGCCATCGTTTCACTCAACTCGCGGGCGTCCAGGCATCATCCCCACAAGGGGAAATGCCGGCGAACGGCCAGGGAGCGCTTCGCCCCTCCCAACCACTAGCAGTTCGTCTCGGAAAGGCCATGACCAGGGCCGGCTTCCCACGATGTGTCGGTATCGGCGCAGCGAGTTGAACTGCGCACCACCGGACTCGCGCCGCCGAGCCCGAGCATCACGGGTACCTGGGCACCCGCACCG
>JACQTN010000013.1 GCA_016210785.1 Armatimonadota bacterium | reverse complement strand
GAGCACACGGTGCGGATCGTGATGAAGGCGCCCGCGCCCTACCTGGTGGGCGGCGTGCTTCCCTACCGGCCGGGCTGGATCGTCAACCAGCGGGCCGTCCAGGAGCTCGGAGACAGGTTCGGCAAGACGCCGGTCGGCACAGGGGCGTACGAGGTGGTGAGCTGGCGGCCGCGGGCGGAGATGGTCTTCAAGGCTAACGAGAGATACTACCGCGGCGCGCCCCAGATCAAGAACGTGCGCTTCCTGGTGATCCCCGACGAGAACGTGGCGGCCCTCGCCCTGCAGAAGGACGAGATCAACCTGATGCCCGTGCGAGGCACGCAGGCGTATCTGAGCCTCCGTGGAGATCCCAACATCAACATGGTCGCCACGCCGGTGGCGGGGTGGCGCGGCCTGGTGTTCAACGTGACGCGTAAACCCCTCGATGACGTGCGGGTGCGCCGGGCGCTCCATCACGCCGTGGACCGGAAGAGCCTCCTCCAGGATGTCCTGCACAACTTCGGGACGCTGGAGGGCGTGGGCAGCCCGATCCCGTCGGGCGGGTGCGGCCATACCCTCGACGTGCCGAAGTACGACTACAACCCCGAGGCGGCGCGGCGCCTGATCGCGGAGGCGGGCGCCAGCGGCGCGCGGATGCGCATGATCTTCCGGCCATCCGGCGATGACCCGGTGGTCGGGGCGGCGCTGCAGCAGATGTTTCGGCGCATCGGCGTGGAGGTCATCCTGGAGCAGCTGGAGCAGGCAGCCTACCAGAGCCGCCGCGGCCGCGGCGATTACGACATGCTGATTGAGGGGCCCACCCGGGCCGCCCCCGACCCGTTCCTGACAGGGTTCGAAGGGCGGGAGTATCCGAGCGGGGCGAACTCCAACGGGTACCGGGCCGCCGACGATCTCATCCAACGCCAGCGCGCGGAGCTCAACCCGGCACGGCGGAAGCAGTTGCTGGTGGAGCTCCAGAAGAAGATCGCCGGCGACGTGCCGCTGGTGCAGCTGTGGCGGCCCTACTACGTGGTTGCCAGCCGGAGTTACGTGAAGAATAATGTCCCCAACGAGCGGTGGTGGATCACCTGGTGGGAGTACATGAAGATGGAGTAGACTCCGTGATCGGGGTCTGAAATGTTCTGCGCGATCCCCGGGTTGGCTGTCCCGGGGATCGCCGTCGTCGCGGGCGAAGTTTGACCGCAAGATCCGGATAGATGGCGCGTCGGGTATCTCCTATCATCGATCGTGGGGTGCCGGGGGCATCACATGAAGACGACACGGCGCACCTCCCTGGAGTCGATGACGATGGATGAGGATCGTTGCTGGCATGCCGTGATGGCGAGGGACCGCCGGTCCGACGGGGCGTTCGTCTACGCGGTGCGTTCTACGGGCATCTACTGCCGCCCGTCGTGTCCCTCGCGGCGGCCCCACCGCCGCCAGGTGGTCTTCTTCCCGCTGCCCGAGGCGGCGGAGCGGGCGGGGTTCCGTCCCTGCCGGCGCTGCCGGCCCCGCGAAGTGGCCGGGCACGATCCGCACGTGGAGCTGACGCGGCAGGCCTGCCGCGCCATCGAGGCGCACGATGAAGGGCCGCTGTCCCTGTCCGTCCTCGGCGCACAGGTCGGGGTGAGCCCGCATTACCTCCAGCGGGTCTTCAAGCGGGTGATGGGCATCACGCCGCGCCAGTACGCCGAGGCCTGGCGGCTGCGCCGTCTGAAGGCCCGGCTCAAGGAGAGGGATACCGTCGCCACCGCGCAATACGCCGCGGGCTATGGGTCGAGCAGCCGGCTCTACGAGCGGGCGCACGCGCAGCTCGGCATGACGCCGGCAACCTACCGCCGGCGCGGCCACGGCGTGCGCGTGGGGTACACCATCGTCGAGTCGGCCCTGGGTCGCTTGCTGGTCGCGGCGACCGGGCGGGGCGTGTGCTTCATCAGTCTGGGCGACTCGGATGCGGCGCTCGAGACGGCGCTCGTGGCGGAGTATCCCGGCGCGGAGATCCGGCGCGACGAGTCCGGGCTCACGCCCTGGGTCGGCGCCGTCGTGGGATACCTCGGCGGTCAGACTCCCCACCTCGATCTTCCGCTGGATGTGCGTGCCACCGCCTTCCAGTGGCGCGTGTGGCAGGAGCTGCGCACTATCCCGACCGGGACCACCCGTACCTACGGCGAAATTGCCCGCGCCCTCGGCCGCCCCACGGCCGCCCGCGCCGTGGCGCGCGCCGTCGCCACGAACCCCGTGGCGGTGGTGATCCCTTGCCACCGGGTGGTGCGCGAGGATGGCGGCCTCGGCGGCTATCGCTGGGGCGTGGAGCGCAAGCGGACCCTGCTGGCGCGGGAGCGGGCGGCGGCCCGGCCCCGTGGTAGGGATTCGTCTCGCGGCCGGGACTCACCCCGCGACCAGGACTCGTCTCGCGGGTAGGACTCGCCCTCCTCCTGCCCGAACATCCAGGTGGTCGGTCTCTCAGGCGGTCATCTCTCACCACGAGGGGAGTGGAGCGCATGCGGTGGACACCTGGATGGCGCCGCGCGGTGGTTCTCGCCGTGGCGGTGGCGGTTGCGCTGGCGGCGGTCGCGGGGGTGGAGGCGCAGCGGCCCCAGCGGGAACTCCGGATGTCGTACGTCTCCGACGTCCAGAACTTCGACCCCGCGCACTTCGCCACGGACGACTACGTGGCGATGAACGTCTTCAGCGGCCTGGTGCGCTACAAGACCCATGCCCTGGCCGTGGAGCCCGACCTGGCCGGCCGGTGGGAGGTCAGCAAGGACGGCAAGGTCTACACCTTCTACCTGCGCCAGAACGCGGAGTGGCAGAAGGGTTACGGGAAGATCACCGCCCAGGATATCAAGTTCCACTTCGACCGCCTCAAGAACCCGGCGACCCGATCCCGCTATCGCACCGTGCTCGACATCCTCGAGCGCACCGACGTCGTGGACGACTACACCGTGCGCATGACCCTCAAGGGCCCCTACTCCGACTTCCTGCCGGCGATCCTGGCCTGGCGGCCGGGGTGGGTGGTGGGGAAGAAGATCGTGGACGAACTGGGGACGCGCCTGTCGCTGGAGCCCGTCGCCAGCGGCGCCTACGAGGTGGTGAGCCGGCGGCCGCGGCAGGAGATCGTCTTCCGGGCGCACGAGAAGTACTTCCGCGGCGCCCCGCAGATCAAGAACGCCCGCTTCATCGTCATCCCCAACGAGAACACGGCGGCCCTGGCTTTGCAAAAAGACGAGATCAACCTGATGATCGTCCGCGGCGTGCAGGCGTACCTGAGCCTGCGCGCCGATCCCAACATTGGCATGGTCGTCACGCCGGTGGCCGGGTGGCGCGGCCTGGTGTTTAACGTGACCAGGAAGCCTCTGGACGACGTGCGGGTGCGGCGGGCGCTCCATCACGCCATCGACCGGAAGAGCCTGCTACAGGATGTCCTGCACAGCTTCGGGACACTGGACGGCACCGGCAGCCCCATCCCGCCGCTGGTGTGGGGGCACATCGGCGACGTGCCTAAGTTTGACTACAATCCCGAACAGGCGCGGCGGATGATCCAGGAGGCCGGCGCCACCGGCGCCCGGCTGCGACTAGTGTTCCGGCCGATTGGCGACGACCCCGCGGTGGTGACGGTGCTGCAGCAGATGTTCCGGCGGGCGGGCATAGAGGTGGTGCTGGAGCAACTGGAGGACGCGGCCTACCAGCGGCGCCGAAGCTCCGGCGACTACGACATGCTGCTGGAGGGCCCCACGCGCGTGGCCCCGGATCAGTTCCTGACCTGGATGGAGGGACGCGAATACCCCGGCGGAGCGAACTCCTCGGGCTACAACGGGGCGGACGACCTGATCGCGCGCCAGCGGGTGGAGGTGGACCTGGGGAAGCGCCGCCTGTTGCTGGCGGAGATCCAGAAGAAGATCGCCGGGGACGTGCCGCTGGTGCAGTTGTGGCGGCCGTTTTACGTGGTGGCGAGCCGGAAGTACGTGAAGAATGACGTGCCCAACTACAGGTTCTGGATCACGTCCTGGGAGCACATGAAGATAGAGTAATCGGCCGCGCGGCCCGCCTCCCTCTGAGGGTGGGTCGCGGTCATCCTTCGCCGGCGGGCGAGAATGTGCTACGGCTTGAGTAGCCGTTCCCGCCCGTCTTTGTTTGTGAGCTTCACGAAGCTACCCGAGCCTTTGGCAATCATGTGCACGCCCGGCTGCTGGGAGTCGTCCGCCAGAACCAGGCCGGAGCCGTCGCGGTCGGCGCCGAGCTTGACGCGGATCCGCCCGTTTGGATCCATGAGCCGGACGACCACGGCTTCCGGGTAGGACTTGACGTCGGGCATCGTGACGGCAGGCTGCACGTCAATCCGCGCCCGAACTCGCCCACGGGTGTCCACGATTTCGAGGGCGCGACCACGCAGCACGGGCGCGGCGTCCTGCGCTACGGTCGGACGGACCTGCGCCACGGTGAACATCAGCAGCACCAGATTGAGTGCCGCGAGGGCGATGCCGAGTCGCTGGCTCTTCATCTTATCCCTCCCCTCCGTTCGCCGCCAGGTGGTGCCGGGTCCCGGTCCACCGTCCGGTGCGGCGAGACCTCGCCCGTGCCGGTGTCCCGGATGCCCGTTCAATCAGAACGGCCAGATAGTTCGACCAGGACCGTCCGGCTGGCCTTCGCGGCGACGGTCAGCGCTCGGCTGAGGCGCTGCTCCCGCGCAGCCGTGGATCCAGGGCGTCGCGCAGGCCGTCGCCGAAGACGTTGAACCCGAGCACGACCAGCATCAGCGCGATGCCCGGGAAGATCATCAGGTGGGGCGCCACCTGCATCCAGCGTCGGCTGTCGCTGAGCATCGCGCCCCACTCCGCGGTGGGCGGCTGGATCCCCGCGCCGAGGAAGCTCAGGCTGCTCGCCGTCAGGATGGCCGCGGGGATGAGCAGGCTCGCCTGCACGATCAGCGGCGCCACCGTGTTGGGGAAGATGTGCCGGCCGAGGATTGCCGGGTCGCTGGCGCCGATGGCCCGCGCCGCCTCGACGTACGCGTCCTCGCGGATCGTCAGCACCATGCCGTTGACGATGCGGGCGAACTGCGGGATCTGGGAGATGCCGACGGCCAGGATGACGTTCTGCTCTCCGGGGCCCAGGATCGCCACGATGGTCAGCGCCACGACGATCCCGGGGAACGCCAGCAGCACGTCCATCAGACGCATCAGCGGTCCCTGCAGCCGGTCGTAGTAGCCCGCCAGCAGCCCCGCCAGCACGCCGGCCACCAGCCCGAGGCCCACCGCGCCCGTCCCCACGAGCAGCGAGAGCCTGGCGCCGAACAGGATGCGGCTGAGGATGTCCCGGCCGTGGTTGTCCGTCCCCAGCCAGTATCCGAGCGTGGGGGTCTGCAGGATCATGCCCAGGTTCACGGCGTTGGGGTTGTGCGGCGCCAGCGCCGGCGCCAGCAGCCCGGCCAGCACGAAGGCGACCACCACGGCGCCGCCGGCCACGGCCAGCCGGTCGCGCCGCAGGACCTTCCACAGATGCCGCCAGCGCCCGGCGATGCGACCCCCGCGGACCTGCGGCGCATCGCGCGACGGTGCTTGATGAGTTCCTCGCACACCTGTCACTGACTCTCCTTGCCTCCCGCCCAGCAGCCCGCTTCGGAGGCACTCTGCTTCGTTCATGCGCAGGACCGGCTTTGCCGAGTCCGAGCATCGCGCATATGTCGGACGTCCCACCGTCGCGGGTGGGAGGACCGGGGGGAGGGCAAGGTCCTCCCCCCCGTCGGAAACTTGGTGAAGGATGAAGTGGCGCAAAGCCACTTCATCCAACCTTACAGGCTAGCG
>JACQTN010000132.1 GCA_016210785.1 Armatimonadota bacterium | reverse complement strand
GTGCGCCGTGAGTCCGGTGAGCGCGGTAGAGTGGCGCACCTTGCACCGACGTTGAACGTGCCGCGCGGTAGAACGCACTCGCCTCGCACGGCGTCGAACGCGCCGGTTCGTTGGCGCCGTAAGTCCGGCGAGCGCGGTAGCATGGTGCTCCTCGCAACCGTGAAGCACGTGCCGCGAAGGGCCTCCCCCGGCCGGACATAAGGTGAAGGCTGGAGTGGCGCAAAGTCACTCCAGCCAACCTTGCTCGCTAGGGCAGGTGGCGGATGATGACCACCAGGCCGGCCAGGGCCAGCACCCCCGCGAACGCCCGGGCCAGCGTGCGGCCCGGAAGGCGGTGCGCGGCACGCCCTCCCAGCACCGCGCCGGCCGCGCCGCCGGCCATGATGGCCAGGATCAGGGGCCAGTTCGCCGCGCCCACGCCCAGGCGGGCCGCGAACCCGGTGAGGGAGTTGATGACGATGATCACCAGCGACGTGCCCACCGCGTGGCGCATGGGCAGGCCGACGATCAGGTGAAGCGCGGGGACGACGATGAAGCCTCCGCCGACCCCGAAGAACCCGGTGAGCACGCCGATCAGAACTCCGGCGCCCGCGGTGGCGGCCGCGGAGCGGCCAGGCCGCACGGTTCCTTCGTCGCGGGCCTGGGGACGCCGCGCCATGGCGGCCGCGCCCGCGACCATCAGCAGCCCGAACAGGAAGAGAAACGTGCGCCCCGCCACCAGCGTGTTGAGCCAGAACCCGGCGAAGGCGCCCGCGACACCCGCCACGCCGAACTCCAGCGCGACGCGCCAGACCACGCCGCCCTGCCGCCAGTGCGTGACCGCGGCCAGCAAGGCGTTGGCCGCCACGATGACCAGCGAGGTCGCGGTCGCCTCCACCGGTCCCTGGTTGAAGACGTAGATCAGGATGGGGACGGTGAGCAGCGACCCACCGGCGCCCAGCAGGCCCAGGCTGCCGCCGATCAGCACGCCGAGCGCGGCGGCGAGCGCCAGCGCCGGCGCCGTCATCGGGAGGGCCTCACCACGCGCCCCGTCACGCCGGACCTCCCTCGACGGGATACCCACGCTGCAGCCAGTCCACCATGCCGCCCAGCACCAGCCAGGCGTCGCGCCCCATGCGGCGCAGGATGGAGGCGACGATGCCGCTGCGCGCGTCGGTCCGGCAGATCACCGCCACGGGCTTGCCGGTGGGAACGGTCCGCCAGCGCCACCACGCATCGGTCCAGGGAAGGTCCAGGGAACCCGGCACGTGGCTCTCGCGGTACTCCGCTTCCTCGCGGGCGTCGAGCACCAGCACCTCGCCGATGCGGCGCCGCAGGTCGTCCACGCTGAGCACCGTCATCGTCTCGGTGGGATAGCCGGCCGCCTTCCACGCGTCCAGGCCTCCCGCGAGCCAGCCCAACACGTGGAGATCCGCCGCCCGCAGCAGCGCCACGCCGGTAGAAGCCTCCCCCGGCGAGTCCGCATGGAGTACAAAGGAGAGCCCGAGGGGAAACGCCCGCGCCGCGCGGGCAGCCATGTTGGTAGGGTTATAGCGGAGGTTTACCGCGCCCGGCAGGTGCCCGGCGGCGAAAGACGCGGCGGGCCGAAGGTCCAGAACGATCGCCCCCGCATCCACCGCCGACTTGACGTGGTGGACCGTCATCATGCGGCGTCTCCCCCGTGCGCCCTGCGCGGTCACGGTACACGATCAGGCTATCGGAGGGAGACGCGCGGAGCCATCGGGCGCCGGCCCGATTTCGCCTGGGGTGGTCGCGGGACGGAGAGAACTGGGCCGGGCGTCGTGCGGCGGTGAATCTACTGCAGGGACCGATCCACCGCCATGGCCACAAACAACAGGGCCAGGTAGACCATGGAGAACCCAAAGAGGCGGCGCGCCGTGCGGGGAGAGGGATCGCTCTGGGCCTCCCGCGCCCGCGCGATGAAGCCGGCACCGAGCAGCAGCGCGGCCACGAGATAGGTTGAGCCCGTCACGCGCAGCGGCGTCAGGCTGAGCGTGACCGCCACGAGCACCCAGCTGTACGCCACGATCTGCCGGCGGGTGCTCTCCTCGCCCTTCACCACCGGCAGCATGGGGATGCCGGCCCGGCGGTACTCATCCACGCGCATCAGCGCCAGCGCCCAGAAGTGAGGCGGCGTCCACAGGAAGATGATGGCGAAGAGCGCCACCGCGGCCAGATCGATGCGTCCGGTGACCGCAGCCCATCCCACGACGGGGGGAATCGCGCCCGCCGCACCGCCGACGACGATATTCCACGGGGTCGACCGCTTCAGCCACCGCGTGTACACCGCCACGTAAAAGAGCAACGCAAACTGGGCGAGGATGGCGCTGAGCAGGTTGACCCGGCCCGCCAGGATCCCAAACGAGGCCATCCCCAACACGATACCAAAGGCCAGGGCCCGCTCCGGCCGCACCCGGCCCGCGGGCAGCGGCCGTGTCCTGGTGCGGGCCATCAGCGCGTCGATGTCCCGGTCCAGGTAGCAGTTGACGGCGTTGGCGGACCCGGCGGCGAGGGCGCCCCCCAGCAGGGTGGCCAGCGCCAGCCCCCGCTCGGGCGCGCCGCGGGAGGCCATCCACATGGCGGCGAACGCGGTAAGCAGCAGCAGGACGACGATGCGCGGTTTGGTGAGATGGAGGTAGTCCGCCGCGGTGCTCAAACGCGCCCGTGCCGCGACGCGGAAGGTGTCCTGCACGCGGACCGGCTTGGAGCACGGCCCTCCCGGCGCCGCAGAAGGCTGCCTTACGGCGGTCGCGCTGCCAAGAGCGATCGGGGATCGCAGCATGGGCTACAGCGACACCAGGTACAGGGTGGGATAGATGAACACCCACGCCACGTCGACGAAGTGCCAGTACTTGACGCTGCCCTCCACCGCCCAGTAATGGGCGGCGCTGAAGCGGCCGCGCCGACCGTGCAGCCACACGAACACCAGCAGGACGAGGCCGCTGAGGACGTGGAAAGCATGGAGGCCGGTGAGCGAAAAGAACACGGTGCCGAACCGCTGCTGCGGCGGAAAGTAGGCAAAGGCCTCTACCCACTCGATCCCCACGCCCACCAGGAAGAGGAGTCCCAGGCCGATCGTGGCCAGCGTATTGCGCAGAAAGCGCTCCCGGTCGCCATGAGCGACGGAGACCTCCGCCCGGTAGGCGGTCAGGCTGCTCAGGAGCAGGATGCAGGTGATGATCAGGCCCAGCGCCTGGTTCAGGTGCTCGGGCCGATAGATCCCCAGCACGTAGTACCGGCTCGACAGGAACGCAAAGAACAGG
Source organism: Armatimonadota bacterium (assembly GCA_016210785.1). GTDB lineage: Bacteria > Sysuimicrobiota > Sysuimicrobiia > Sysuimicrobiales > JACQTN01 > JACQTN01. Next base: position 1,755 of record JACQTN010000132.1, on the reverse strand, counting down.
AAGCTCTCGGAGAGGATGAACAGCCACAACCCCAGGCGCCGCAGGGACAGCCTGTCGTAGTGCACCCGGGCAGCGGAATGGGTGCTCATCGATGCTCCTCCTCCGTGCGCCAGAGCTGGGAGAAGTGCATGAAGTACTCCGCGATCAGCCAGGCGTCCACAAGGTTGATCACGACGAGGTAGACGAGAAGGTTGGGAACGCGCCACACAAGGAGCAGGTACTCCACAACGGTGAGCACCACCAGCGCGATGAGGACGCGCAGTCCCAACCGGAGCTTCCTCTCCTGCTCTCCGCTCCGTTCCATGGAATCACCCCCCTTGTTCGATCCCGGAAGCCCCGCCCACTGAAAGCACGGCGTGTACGGCCCCCGGAACCCCGTAGTCGTAGGGGTGTCCGACCACCTGCGGGACGCCGGGAAAGTTCTCCAGCGGGGGCGGTGAGGGCACCTGCCACTCCAGCGTGCGCGCCCGCCAGGGGTTGGCCGCCGCCTGGGGGCCACGCGCCCACGACAGGATCACGTTCGCGAGGAAGACCAGGAAGCTCGCCCCCAGAAGAAAAGCCATCACGGAGACGAACAGGTTCACCCCGGCCAGCTCGGGACGGTAATCCGCGATGCGGCGGTTCATCCCGTGGAGCCCCAGCCAGAACATCGGGATGAAGGTGGCGTTGTAGGTCACGAACATCCACCAGAAGTGCAGCCGGCCCAGGGTCTCGTTGAACATGCGCCCGGTGATCTTGGGGAACCAGTAGTAGATGCCGGCGAACAGACCAAAGATCATGCCGCCCATGATGGTGTAGTGGAAGTGGGCCACCACGAAGTACGTATCCTGGAGATGGATGTCCGTGGGGACGTCGGCGTTGAAGATCCCGGTGAGGCCGCCGATGAGGAAGTTGAACAGGAACCCCAGCGCGAAGAGCATGGGGGTCTGGAGCCAGAGCTTCCCCATCCACAGCGTCCCCAGCGCGGACAGGAAGATCAAGCCAGTGGGCACGGAGATCAGTTCCGTGGTGGCCATGAATGGTCCGTGCAGGTAGTCCGGCATGCCGCTGGTGTAGAGGTGATGGGCCCACACCAGGAAACTCAGCACCACGATGCCCAGGAGGCCCGCCACCACCCAGCCGTACGCATAGAGGGGCTTGCGGGAGAAATGCGCCAGCACCTCGAGCGCCACGCCGAAGGCAGGCAGGATCATGATGTACACCGCGGGGTGGGAGTAAAACCAGAAGACGTGCTGATACAGGAGCGGGGCGCCGCCGCGGGCGGCATCGAAGAATGCCGTGCCCGCCAGCCGGTCCAGCAGGATCATCGTCAACCCTGCGGCGAGGAACTGCGTGGCCGTCAGGCTGAGGATGGAGGCGGCCAAGATGGACCAGACGAAGATGGGCAACCTCCGCCAGGTCATGCCTGGAGCCCGCAGCCGGATGATGGTTGCCAGGAAGTTCAACCCGCCCAGGATCGACGACAGCCCGAAGGTGATCACGGCCAGGTTGAAGAGCACCTGCCCGGTGGCGTTCACTTCGCTCAGCGGTGGATAAGCCGTCCAGCCGGTGCCAAACCCCCCGACGAACAAAGTGGCGATCAGCATCAGCGCCACCGGCGGATTGAGCCAGTAACTCAGGGCGTTGATGCGCGGGAAGGCCATGTCCTCGGCGCCGATGAGCAGAGGCACGGCGTAGTTCCCCAGACCGCCGATGATCGTGGCGACTGCGACGGCGATCATGATGATCCCGTGCAGGCTCATCACGTCGTTGTAC
>JACQTN010000138.1 GCA_016210785.1 Armatimonadota bacterium | reverse complement strand
CGGTAGGACGGCGCGCCTCGGAAGAATGTGGCACGTGCCGGGCAAGACCCTCCCCGCGTCGGACACTTGGAGAAGGGTGGAGTGGCGCAAAGACACTCCACCCAACCTTGATGGGCTAGCACGTGACGATGAACGATTGCTTCGCCGGCTCCTTGATGCCCAGGAGATCGTAGACCTTCATCCTGATGCGCGCGGCGAGCCGCTTCGCCCGCGCCGGGAGCGTCTCCTCGTCCTGCGGCATGGTCAGATAGGCGCCGGCGGCCAGCAGCCGGTCCTGCACCTCGCGCGTCGACCGCGCGCGGGTCGCCACCTCCCGCGGGGTCACGCCGCGCTCGATCGCCACCACCGCCGCCACGCCCGCCGCCTCGCCCATGGACATGGTGGTGGGCACGATGCGCGCCGAGCCGGCCGCCTGCCAGGTGGCGGAGAAAGCGCGGCTGGCCACCACCAGCCCGTCGGGCCGCGCGGGTACCAGCGACCGGAGCGGGATGGAGTAGGTCTTGCGCTCCGGCTTCAGCCTGTTGCGCCACCCCAGATGGTAGGGGTGCAGGTCGATGGGATAGGAGGCCACGGCGATCTTGTCGGGGAAGTTGCGCCGCTCCGTGATGTCCTTCGCCGTCAGCGTGTAGAGGCCCTGGATGTGCCGGGTCTCCCGGATATAGAGAATGGGCGCCGTGTCCACCAGTTCGGCGCTGGCAAAGCCGGGCGCCTGCTGCCGCAGGAACGCCGCGATGTGGGGTAGTTCAGCCGTCGCCCGCGCCATGCCATCCGCGACAGAGGCAGGATTCGTCCCGTCCACGCCGATGATCTGCAGGCCGTTGATGATCACCGTCCCGTCGGTCTGCCAGCTCATGTTCATGTCCAGGATGAGGGTGTCGCGCTGGATGGGTTTGTAGCTCTTGAAGATCTCCGCATACCCCCACATGTACCGTCCGCACACGCCGTTGGTGACGCCGCCCATGCGATAGAGGTGGCGGGCAACCTCCTTGCGGTCCACTCCGCCCAGGCGGAAGATGAGGCTTGCCGCCTGCATCGCCTTGTCTTCTCCGGAGATCTCGCGGCCGATGGTGTAGGGCGTGCCGGCGAGGACGGCCAGGTCCGCGTCGTCCGTGGCGTCGATGATCACCGCAGCCCGCACCACGCTCTGTGCGCCGCTGCGCGCGTCGCGGAACCGGACGCCCACCAGCCGCGGGCCGTCGTGGATGGCCTCGACCGGCTTCGCGCGGAAGCGAGCCTCCAGGCGGAGCTGAGAGGCGACCTTCCGGTGGAAGACCGCCTTCGCCTTGTCCACGTCGAAGGTCATGCCCATTTCCCGGAAGATCTCCAGGAAGATGCCGCGGGTGAGGTGCTCCCGTTTCGCGCCGCGGTTGACGTCGAAGGTGGCCAGCCAGGCGCGGGTCAGCACGCTGCCCAGGGTGTCGCTCTCTTCGGTGAGGAGTGTTTTCTTCCCGCGGCGCGCCGCGGCCAGAGCCGCAGCGACGCCGGCCGAGGTGCCGCCGACGACCAGCACGTCCACGCGGTCCTCGGGCGCCTGGGCCGCCGGCGCCGCCAGCGCGGGTGTGGATGCCGGGGCGAGGACGAACGCGACAACCACCAGGCTGCACGCGGACAGGAACGGCGGATGCGGGCGGCGGGCGCGAGGCTTCATGCGTGTCACCAGTCCATTCTATCATCCGCCGGCAAGCCCCGGCACGCATCGCGCGCGCCCGCCATGGCGCGGGCTCACGCGCGTCCGGCGCGACCCGCGCAAATTGACGCAGGCACCGGCCGATGCTAGCATGGAGTCCATCCACGACAGGTGGGGGCAGCACCGTGCTCCGGTTCATCGTCCAGCGGCTCTTCGACGCCATCTTCGTCATCCTCGGGGTCTCCTTCGTCGTCTTCATCATGGTGCACCTCTCCGGGGACCCCGTTCTCCTCATGCTCCCCCTCGACGCGTCCACAGAGCAGGTCCAGGAGTTCCGCCAGCGGCTCGGCTTCAACGATCCCCTGCCCGTGCAGTACGCGCGCTTCATGTGGAACGTGGCCCACGGCGACTTCGGCACGTCGCTGCGCTTCGATCAACCCGCGCTGCGGCTGGTGACCGAGCGCCTGCCCTACACCATCCGCCTGGCCGCGGTCAGCCTCACTCTTGCGGCCTGCTTCGGGATTCCCACCGGCGTGATCGCTGCGGTGTGGCGCGGGCGGGGATGGGACGTCGCGGTTCGCGTGGTGGCCCTGCTCGGTCAGGCCGTGCCCATCTTCTGGCTGGGGATCATGCTCATCCTGGTCTTCGGCGAGCGCCTCCACGTGCTGCCCACCTCCGGCGTCGGGTCGTGGCAGCACTTCGTCCTGCCGTCGGTGAGCCTGGCCGCGTACTCCGCGGCGAGCATCTCCCGCCTGCAGCGGTCGGCGATGCTCGAGGTGCTCGGCCAGGAATACGTGCGGACCGCGCACGCGAAGGGGCTCCCGCGCCGCGTCGTCGTCACCAAGCACGCCCTGCGGAACGCGCTGATCCCGGTGATCACGATCATGGGCCTGCAGATGGGGACGCTGTTGGGCGGCGCCGTGATTACCGAGACCATCTTCGCCTGGCCGGGCGTGGGCCGCCTCTCCATGCAGGCGATCCAGAGCCGGGACTACGTCCTGGTGCAGGCCGCGGTCTTCATCGTGGCCACGATCTTCGTGCTCATCAACCTGGTCGTGGATCTCCTGTACGCGGTGCTGGACCCGCGGATCCACTATGATTGATCCCACCCCAAAATTCGCATGACGAATTTTTTGGGGCCCCGGGCTCGCCGGCGGCGGTGGCGGTTTCCCGGCCTTTCTGTCGCCGGCGCGATGGGACTCTTGCTCGTCGCCGTGATCCTGGCGGCGGTGCCCCGGATCATCGCGCCGCACGACCCGATCCAGATCGACGTGCTGCGCCGCCTGCGCCCGCCGGCCTGGCAGGAGGGCGGGACGCCCGGGCATCTCCTCGGCACGGACCAGTTGGGG
>JACQTN010000122.1 GCA_016210785.1 Armatimonadota bacterium | reverse complement strand
GGGGGAGGACCTTGCCCTCCCCCCGGTCCTCCCACCCGCGACGGTGGGACGTCCGACATATGCGCGATGCTCGGACTCGGCGGCGCGAGCCCGGTCCTGCGTAGTTCAACTCGCAGCGCCGATACCGACACATCGTGGGAAGCCGGTCCTGCGCATGTACGCAGTGCGGATTTCCGAGACGCGCACCTGGGCCCTACCACTCTGTACAAGGAGTGTCCTGAGTTGACAATTCCCAAACAGCTTCTGAGCATCGGTGTACCCCAACGGGCGAAGGGTTACCCGGCGGTCTCCCGCAGCATGGCCATGGGCAGGCGCGGCATGGTCGCGTCGGGACACACGCTGGCGTCGGCGGCCGGGATCTCGGTCCTGGCCGGCGGCGGCAACGCCGTGGACGCCGCGATCGCCATGGCCGGAGTGCTGGGGGTCGTGCAGCCCATGATGTCGGGCGTGGGCGGGGACACCTTCATCGTGCTCCACCACGGTCCCACCCGGCAGATCTGGGCCCTCAATGGCTCCGGCATCGCGCCCTACGCGGCCACGCGGGAGTACCTCCTGGAGCGCGGCCACGCCACGATGCCGCCGCGCGGGATGCTGGCTCCGGGCACCCCCGGCGCCGTGGACGCCATGGCCGTGGCCCTGGAGCGGTGGGGCAGCGGCCGGTACACGCTGGCGCGGCTCCTGGAGCCGGCCATCCACCACGCCGAGGAAGGCTTCCCCGTCACCGAGAAGGTTGCGCAGTGGACCGAGGAGTCCGCCCCGCTGCTGGCGCGGTACCCGTCGTCGGCGAAGGTGTTTCTCCCGCAGGGCCGGCCGCCCGCGCCGGGCGAGGTCTTGTACCAGAAGGACCTAGCGCAGACGCTGCGCGCCATCGCCACGGGCGGGCGGGAGGAGTTCTACCGGGGCCAGATCGCCCGGGCCGTCGCCGCGTACATGCGGGAGCACGATGGCCTCATCACCGAGCGCGAGCTGGCCGAACACCGATGCGATGTCTACCAGCCGCTGGTCACCACCTACCGCGGGGTTGAGGTACACGGCACCGCGCCGCCCTCCCAGGGTGCCATTCTGCTGGAGATGCTCAACCTGCTGGAGGACTTTGACCTGGCGCCGTTGGGGGCGGGCAGCGCGGCCGTCATCCACCTGGTGGTGGAGGCCAAGAAGCTGGCGTTTGCCGACCGCCTGGCGTACCTGGGCGATCCGCGCTTCGTCAAGAACCCGCTGGACGTACTCCTGTCCAAGCCGTACGCGGCCCGGCGGCGCCGCGAGATCAGCCAGAGGCGTGCCACCGCCGAGACGCCCGCAGGCGCGCTGGCGGAGGTGGCGGGCGACACCACGTACCTGTGCACCGGCGACGCGGAGGGCACGCTGGTCTCCTACATCACCAGCCTGTCCAACGCCTTCGGGTGCGCGGAGATCGTGGAGGGCACCGGCATCCTGTTGAACAACCGCGTGGGGCGCGGCTTCACCCTGGAGGAAAACCACCCCAACGTCCTGGCGCCCGGCAAGCGGACCATGCACACGCTGATGTGCTTCCTGGCGTGCAGGGACGGCGTCCCGCTGCTGGCGTGGGGCACGCCCGGCGGGGACGGCCAGGCGCAGTGGTGCGCGCAGGCCCTCACTAATCTCGTGGACTTCGGGATGGGTCTGCAGGAAGCCGTGGACGCACCCCGCTGGCTGAGCCACCCCGGCACCGACCCGGTCAACCTGCCCGCGCCCTTCGAGCTGCGGGTGGAGGCCAGCGTCCCGGAGGCCACGCGCGCCGCGCTGGCGGTGCTGGGGCACCGCGTCACACCCCAGGCCGGGTTCGGCGGCGGCATGCAGGCGGTTCTCCTGGATCGCGCCACCGGCATCCTGCACGGGGCGAGCGATCCGCGCGTCGACGGCTGCGCCATCGGACTCTAAGCCCAGAGCTCCGTGGCTGAAGAGCGCCTCCCACAGGTTCACGCGACGCTGTCCGGTGCGGCGGAGGGGGCCGAACGCAGGGAGGCCCTGCTGTACGCGGGGCTCGCGCTGCTGCTGGCCGTGCTCACGCTGCTACCCCTGTGGTCGGTGCGCTTCCCGCCGCTGCAGGACTACCCCAACCACCTGTGGCGGATCCACATCATTCAGAACTACCACGCCTGGGGTTACGCGCAGCACTTCCGCCTCTCCCTGATCCCGCTGCCCAACCTGCTGGCCGACGTGCTGATGACCGCCCTGGCCGGCGTCACCTCCGTGGCCGTGGCGGGCAAGATCGTGTTGAGCCTGGCGCTGGTGGGCCTCCCGGCCAGCGTCTTCTATCTGGTGGACGCCGTCGATCCGGAGAAGCGGCCGCTGGGTTTCTTCGCCTTCCCTCTGGCGTACAACTGGTACTTTGCCATGGGCTTCATCAACTTCGCCCTCAGCCTGCCGCTGGCGCTGGTGGCCCTGGGCCTGTGGTGGCGCCACCGGGATGCGGCGCGCCCGCCGGTGGTGGCGCTGGCCGGCGTCCTGATGCTGGTGTACTTTGCCCACTTCGTCACGTTCCTGACCGTCGCCCTCATCCTGCTGTGCCTGGCTCTGGTGCCCCACCCCAGGAATTCGCGCGGCGAATTTTCGGGGACTCCCTCAAAACAGCCGGAGACGGCTGCTCAGGCATCGGGGTCCCCGAGGCTGTTTCGAGGGGGTCGGGGGACCCCGGGGGCGCGGCGCCGGCTGTGGGGCGTGGTGGCGGCGCTGGCGCCGACGGGTCTCGCCTACGCCGCGCTCCTGCTGCTCATGCGGTGGAGCCCGACGGAGCGCGCGGAGATGCCGCTGATCTTCTACTATCACTCGCTGCGCGGCCGGCTGCGCCAGGTCATCGAGGTGTTCCTCACCTACTCGCCGGCCCGCGAGTACATCATCGGCCGGCTGGTGCTCTTCCTCGGTACCGTCCTCCTGGCCGCGGGCATCGCCGACCTGATCAAGAAGCGCAACGGCCTCATCGCCTGGCTGCCCGCCCCCATCGCGGCGCTGGTGCTGGTCTACGCGCTGCCGGTGGGGAGCCCGGCCGGCGACTATTACACGTACCAGCGCACCTTCATCGTGCTGCTGCTCACGGCGCTGCCGCTGCTGCGGTGCCCGCGGCGTGAGACGGCGCGGCTGGCGCTGGTCACAACCCTGGTGGCGCTGACGGTGTGGCGCACGGCGGTGGTCTTCGACGACTACCGGCGCCTGGACCGGATCGCCCACGCCTATCACGCCGTGCTGATGGAGATCCCGCCCGGGCAGCGCATCTACCCGCTGACCTTCGCGCAGGTGGAGCCCTTCGGACGCGTGGAGCCGTTCCGCCACTTCTGGGCGTACTATCACCTGGCGCGGGGCGGCATCTCACCCTACGCCTTCACGCTGGTGTTCACGCCCATCAAGTACCACCGTCTGCTGCCCCGCCCCACGGCGCCGGGGCGGCCGTGCCCGGCCGTGGACGTGTACCAGCCTTACATCCTCACCGTCGGTCCCGGCATCTACCGGCCGGAGGAGTACGCCGCGTGCGGCCAGCGCCGCGCGGTGCGGGTCGGGCCGCTCTCCTTTTACGCGCGGCCGGCCCCGGCACAGCGCGTCCCGCTGCGGTACGACGTGGAGTTTCACACCTACTACGACTACCTGGTGGGCTACGGCATGCTTAAGCCCGCGCAGGCCGCGGTGGTGCACGGCCCGCGTTACCGCATGATCGCCGCGGCGGACCGCGCGCACCTCTACGTCCGCCTGCCCGTGCTCGGATCCCGCGACCAATGACGAGGAGGCTTTCTCCGATGCAAGACGTCCGCAACGAACGGACCCTGGTCTTCATCAAGCCCGACGGGGTCCAGCGCGGCCTGGTCGGCGAGATCATCGGGCGGTTCGAGCGGGCGGGGCTGAAGATCGTCGGCGTGAAGATGCTCCAGCCCTCGCGGGAACTCCTGGACCGCCACTACCCGTCGGCGGAGGACTTCCTGCGCACCATCGGGGGCAAGACCACCGAGGCCTTCCAGACCTACGGCGTAGACGTGAAAGGGATGATGGGCACCGACGACCCGCGGGAGATCGGCCGGCAGGTCCGCGCCTGGCTGATCGACTACGTCTCGTCCGCGCCGGTGGTGGCCTTCGTGCTGGAGGGCGCGCACGCGGTGAGCGTGGTGCGCAAGCTGGTGGGCGCCACGCTGCCCGTCTTCGCCAATCCTGGGACGATCCGCGGCGACCTCGCGGTGGACGCGCCCACCGTCGCCAACCTGGCGAAGCGGCCGGTGCGCAACCTCATCCACGCGTCCGGCACGGTGGACGAGGCCAGCTTCGAGATCGGCCTGTGGTTCCGGCCGGAGGAGCTGGTCACCTACCGGCGAGCCGACGAGAGCGCAATGTTTGGCGAATAGACGGCCGTCCGGCCGCTCCCCGCAACGGTGAACGGGCATCCTCAAGACACGGGGGGTGCTGGGGATGCTCTCCGGGCCGACGGCCTCAGGTGCCTCCTATTCCAGGAAATTGTTCATGTCTTCCCACGAGCCTTGTGCATGCAGCCATTCCGGCAGACACCTGTGCTCATCTAAGGAGAGAGGAGACCCGCGCGGGCACCAGCGAATTAGACACCGTGAAACACTGTTCATCGGCGGTCTGAGGGAATTTCTGTGGTCACGACGGCCCTTGGAACAGAGCGCGCCCGGCGACCTGTGCTGGGTAGCATTCTGCAGGACCGGCCCCACGTCATCCTGCTGGCGCTTCCCGTCTTCCTCTTCCTGGCTTTCCTGATCTATCCACTGCTGCTGATGTTCGTGGTCAGCGTGCGTAACTACCACCCCAACCTCATCGTCGGCCCGCGCCTGACGCTGGAGAACTACGTCCGGTTCATCACCGACCCGTTCTACCGCACCGTGCTGGCTAACACGCTGAAGCTGGCCGGCATCGTCAGCGTCATCGCCCTCCTCCTCTCCTACCCGGTGGCGTATTACCTGTCCCGCACGGCCAGCCGGCTGAAGGGCTGGCTGGTCTTCTTCCTGCTGGCGCCGCTGATGGTGGGGATCGTGGTGCGCACCTACGGCTGGATCGTCCTGATGGGGCGCAACGGCACCATCAACCGCGCGCTGCTGGCGCTGGGCGTGGTGGACGAGCCGGTGCGCATCCTCTTCACCGACGCCGCGGTGATCGTCGGCCTGGTGGAGGTGCTGCTGCCCTACATGGTCCTGCCGCTGGTGTCGGCGCTGCAGAAGGTGGACGTGACGCTGGAGGCGGCCGCGGCGACGCTGGGAGCCAGCCCGGTGGAGGTGCTGCGCCGCGTGGTGATCCCCCTGAGCCTGCCCGGCGTGATCTCCGGGGTGGTGATCGTCTTCACCCTGTCCGCGGGCGCCATCGTGACGCCGGCGGTACTGGGTGGCCCCAGGATGCAGACCATGGGGACGTTGATCTACCAGCTGATGACAGCCACCCTCAACTGGCCCTTCGGCTCCGCCGTGGCCTTCATCCTGCTGGCGTTTGAGGCCATCCCCGTCTTTCTGTTTTTCGCCATCGTGTCCCGGGCGTCGGCGGAAAGGGGGCGGGCGTAGCCATGGGCCGGCGGCTCTTCGGTGCCTACCTGGCGCTGTTCTATGCGTTCCTGCTGGCGCCGGTGGTGGTGGCCGCGCTGACGTCGTTCAACCCCACGCGGCTGAATCTGTTCCCTCCCGTGGGACTCTCGCTGACCTGGTACCGGGAGTTCCTGCGCGCGGAGAACTTCACTCACGCCTTCTTCGCGGTGAGCCTGAAGATCGCCCTGATCGTGGCTGTCATCTCCGGGGCGCTGGCCCTGCCGGTGGCCTACGCCCTGAGCCGGTACCGCTTCTTCGGCCGCAGCCTGCTCCAGACGTTCTTCCTCTCGCCCATGATGGTGCCGCAGATGGTGGTGGGCATCGCCCTGCTGCTACTCTTCGCCCGGTACACCTTTGCCGATGAGCTGCGGATCGTCATCGGCCACGTGATCATCACGCTGCCCATCGCCGTCCGCGCCATCACGGCCAGCCTGCAGGGGACCGACCCGTCGCTGGAGGAGGCGGCGAAGAGCCTGGGCGCCAACCCGCTGCAGACCTTCTACCGGGTGACCGTGCCGTTGATCGGCTCCGGCCTGCTGGCGGCCATGCTGTTCGCGTTCACCCTCTCCTTCACCGACGTCAACGTGGCGCTGTTCCTCACCGGCCCGCGCACCACCACTCTGCCCGTGGAGGTCTTCGCCTACCTGCGGTGGGAGAGCACGCCGATCATCGCGGCCATTGCCTCCGTCCAGGTGGCGCTCATCTTCGCCATTGCGATCTCCATTCACCGCCTCATCGGCCTGGACGCGGTGCTGAAGTACTAAAAGGAGGTGCGGGAATGTTCATCATCACGGGCAAGGACGAACTGGAGATCCGCGTCAGCCGGCGGGAGCTGCTGCGCCTGGCCGGAGCGGCGGGCGGCGCGCTGGCCGCCCGGAGCCTGGGGGCGGCCCTCACCGGGGAACGCACGACGGCCCAGGCCGCGACGGCCCGGGAGGTCAGCCTCCTCTTCACGGGCGGCACGTGGAAAGAGTACTTCGAGCGCATGTACGCCCGGCCGTTCGAGAAGATGAAGGGCGCCCGCGTCATCTTCAGCGTGGGCGACTCCGGCCAGCAGATCTCCCGGGTCATCGCCGAGCGCAGCAACGAGCGATTCGACATGCTGCACATGCACCAGTACAACGCGGCCCAACTCGCCGAGTTGGATCTGCTGGTCCCGCCCGACCCGAAGATCGTCACCAACCTCGCCGACGTGGACCCGGCCTTCCGCTTCTCCCACTTCGTGGGCAAGGTGCTGGCGCCGTTCGGCCTCACCTACAACACGCGGCGCAGCCCGAGGAAGGTCGCATCATGGAAGGATTTGTGGGACCCGGCCTTCGCCGGCCGCGTGGCCGTTCCCAAGTGGGAGTGGGTGGGCCAGACCTGGTTCTACGCCGTGAACCGGGTGTGGGGCGGTGCGGAGAGCAACATCGATCCGGGCATCCAGAAAGTCCGCGAGTTGGTCCAGAAAAACAAGGCCGTCATCATGAACAACGTGGAGCACGGCATCAACCTGTTCGTCACCGGCGAGATCTGGATCGCGCCCTTCTACACGGCGCGGGCGCAGCAGGCCAAGGACGCGGGCGCGCCGGTGGAGTTTGTCTTCCCCGAGGAGGGCGGCCTCAACTGGACCTTCAACCTGGGGATCATCAAGGGCCGGCCCACGGCCAGCGTGGCCCTGGCCCAGGAATTCCTCAACTACACGCTGGACCCGGTCCAGCAGGGACAGTTCAGCGTGCTCACCGGCTACCCGCCCACCAACCGACGCGCCGTGGCCCTGCTGCCCAAGGACGCCAGGGTGCTGCTCACATCCCAGGATATGGCCAACCTGGGCAAGATGCGCTTCGACATCAAGCAGATACTGTCCAACCGGGACCGGCACGCGGAGCGGTGGAACAAGGAGGTGCTGGGGAGCTAGGCGGCGGTCATGGCGGCGACGCTGGAGCTGGTGGAGGTCTCCAAGTACTACGGGCAGGTCCTGGGCGTGGGCCCGGTGACCCTGTCCGTGGAGCCGGGAGAGTTCGTCTCGCTGCTAGGGCCGTCCGGCTGCGGGAAGAGCACCACCCTCCGCCTGATCGCGGGGCTCGAGCGTCCCACCGCCGGTGCCATCCGCATCGACGGAGAGGTCGTCAACGACCTCCCCGCCTACCGGCGCAACATCGGCCTGGTGTTCCAGAACTACGCGCTCTTCCCGCACCTCAGCGTCTTCGACAACGTGGCCTTCGGGCTCCGCTACCGAAACGTCACCGGGGACGAGGCGCACCGCCGGGGGGGCGAGGCGCTGCGCCTGGTGAACCTGGAGGGACTGGAAGACCGCCTGCCGCGCCAGCTCTCGGGCGGGCAGCAGCAGCGGGTGGCGCTGGCCCGCGCCGTCGTCATCAACCCGCGCATCCTGCTGCTGGACGAGCCGCTCAGCAACCTGGATCTGGCACTGCGCCAGCGCATGCAGGGGGAGATCAAGCGCATCCAGCGGGAAGTGGGGATCACCACGGTCTACGTGACCCACGATCAGACCGAAGCATTCGCGCTCTCCGACCGGATCGCCGTGCTGTTCGGCGGCCGGCTCCACCAGTTCGCGAAGCCCGACGAACTGTACGAGCAGCCGGCCACGCCCGAGGTCGCGGACTTCATCGGCGAGACCAACTACCTGCAGGGGCGGGTGGAGACGGCGGCCGGTGCCCGCGTCTTCGTCACCGACCACGGGACGCGGCTGGTTCTCCCGCCCGACGCCGGAGCGGCGGCCGCCGGGCCGGTGCGCCTGGCGGTCCGGCCGCACCGGGTGCGGGTGGTGGACGGCACCGCTGCGGCCGGCGTCAACGTCTTCGACGCGCGCGTGGAGCGGGTGGTGTTCGCCGGCGATGCCCTGCGGGCGACGGCACGTCTGAGCGCCGGCGACACCATCCAGTTGACGACCCACAACCTGCCCGAGACGCGCACCGCGCTGCAGCGCGGCGCGGTGCGCGTCCAGATCAGACCGGAGGACCTGCAGTTCTTCCCGCCGCCGGCGGGTTAGAAGCGACCCGCACCACGTCACACCAGCGGAGCGTGAGGATGATGCGCTTTGGAGATATCACCGTCGCACCCGGACAGATTGCCCGCGCGGCGCTGCCGCTCATCAACTCCCCCGACGGCATCCCCATCGACGCCCCCGTCATCATCGTCTCGGGAAAGAGGCCGGGGCCGCGCCTGTGGGTGCAGGCGTGCATCCACGGCAACGAAGTGGGCGGGACGCTGGCCCTGCAGCGCCTGGTGGCCTCGCTCTCCCCAGACGCCCTGCGCGGCACCCTCATCGCCGTCATGGTCCTCAACGTCCCGGCCTTCCGCGCCCGGTCGCGGGAGAGCCCCATCGACCACGCCAATCTGAACCGGGTCTTTCCGGGCGCGCCGGCGGGACGGTTCAGCGACCAGATGGCCCACCGCATCTTCGCCGCGGCGCGGGAGCACGCCGACGCGTTCCTGGACCTGCACAGCGCGGGCGACGCGGGGCGCGTGCCGTTCTACGCCATCTACCACGCCGACGGCTCCGCCGCCAGCCGCAGGGCGCGGGACATGGTGGAGTGCACCGGCACGCCCTACCTGTGGGCGTCCGACGCGCGGTGGCTGGAGGGCGCGTCGTTCACGCTGCTGACGCAGCAGGGTATCCCCGCCACCATCGTGGAGGTGGGAGGCGGCGAGGTCACCGATGAGGACCTGGCCATGTTCGAGCGCGCGCTGCGCGGGACGATGGCGGCGCTGGACATGACCGACGAGCGGCCGGCCAAACAGCGGTCGTACACCATCCTGCGCGGATCGCAGATGATGCAGGTGCGCCGCGGCGGGATCCTCATCCCGCGGGCGCGGGCCGGCGACATCCTCCACGAAGGCCAACCGCTCGGCGACCTGGTGGATCCCTACGGCGATGTGGTGGAGACTGTCACCTGCCCGTTCCCCAAAGGCTTCGTCGCCTCCATGCGCCGGCGCGGCTACGTGGTGCATCCCGGGGAACGGGTGAGCATCATGCTGGAAGTGGCCGGGGAGGAGGGCGCCCGTGGAGACGGCTGAGACGCGCTGCTACATGCCCGAGATGACCTGGCCCGAGATCGAGCGGGCGCTGGAGCGCGCCAGGGTCGTGCTGATCCCGGTGGGCTCCCACGAGCAGCACGGTCCGTACCTCTGCACAGCCTGCGACGCCGCGCGCGCTCTGGAGTTCACCCGGCGCCTGGGCGAGCGCGTCCATCCCCTGGCGCTGGTGAGCCCGCCGGTGCTGCTGGGCGTCTCGCCGCACCACCTGGGCTTCCCCGGCACCGTCTCCCTGCGGCCGCAGACGCTCATGGCGGTCCTGTTCGACATGATCGACAGCCTGGCCCGCCACGGCGTGCGCAAGTTCCTGGCGGTGAACGGGCACGGCGGCAACGAACCCACGCTGGGCGCGGTGGCCCACACGCTGCTGGGGCAGGGGCAGGTGGAGTTCGCCTACGTGAACTTCAAGGTCTTCGGCACCACGCCGCTGGGGGAACGGGCGGCGGTCACCGCCATCCAGCACGCGGGCGGCTGGGAGGTCGCCATGAGCCAGCACCTGGCGCCGTGGCTGGTGCGGGAGGAGGCATTCACGCCCGGAGGATATCAGGGCTTTCCGTACCTCCACACCGCGATGGACGCGGCGCGGCGCGTCAACTACGCCTACCCGTGGGACGTGCTCACCACCAACGGCGCCATCGGCGACCCGCGGGACACCCCGCTGGAGGTCGGGCGGGCGATGGTGGAGGAAGCGCTGGAGGGCCTGGCCGGGTTCGTGCGGGACTTCGCCAATAAGCACGTGGCCTCGACGCGCATGAGGGCCGGGATCACACAGCAGGGAGGCGCGCCGTGACGGACCGCATCGCCATTCTGGGAGGGCAGCTGATCGACGGCACGGGGCGCGATCCCATCCCCCGCGCCGGCGTCATCATCGAGGGCGAGCGCATCACCGCAGCGGGCCCGCTGGACTCGCTGTCCGTCCCGCCGGGCGCGGCCCGCGTAGACGCGGAAGGCATGACGCTCATGCCCGGCCTGATCGACGCTCACGTCCACATCACGCAGACTGGCGAGGCGGACCTGCTGGGCATGGTGACGCGCCGGACCTTCCCCGACGTGGTGATCGACGCTACCGGCCACCTGGCCAGCACGCTCGACGCGGGCGTGACGGCGATCCGCACCGTGGGGGACATCGGGCACATCGACATCGCGGCTCGCAACGCCGTCACCCGCGGGAAGATCCGCGGCCCGCGCGTGGTGGCCGCGGGGCGGGCGTTGACCTCCACCGGCGGCCACGCGTGCATCATCCCCCACTGGGTGCAGGTGTCCTACGGAGACATCTCCGAGATCGTGGACAGCCCCGACGCGGCGCGCGCCGCGGTGCGCCGGCAGGTGCAGGCGGGGTGCGATCACATCAAGATCTTCCAGACCGGCGGCGTGATCGATCCGGGTGGCCGCATCGAGGCGGAGGAGTTCTCCGACGAGGAGCTGCGCGTCATCTGCGCCACGGCGCGGGCGACCATGCGCTTCGTGACCTGCCACGCCCACAACAAGGGCGGCATCCTGCGCGCCGTCGCCGCGGGCGTGCGCTCCATCGAACACGGCATGTACTTCGACGAGGAGTGCGCAGCGCGGGCGGTGGAAGCAGGTGTGTTCCTGGTGCCGACGCTGATCGTCATGGAGAACATCCTGCGCCGCGGCCCGGAGGCGGGGCTGCCCCCGTTCATGATGGAAAACGTCGCCGCGCGCACCAGACAGCACCACGCATGTGTCCTGCAGGCGTTCCGCGCCGGCGTGAAGATCGTCACCGGCACCGACGCGGGCTCCGTGCTCACGCCGCACGGGTCGGCCGGCGCGGAGGTGGCGATGCTGGTGCGGGCGGGCCTCCCGCCCCTGGAAGCCATCAAGGCGGCGACGCAGAACGCGGCGGAACTGCTGAAGATCGCGGACCAGACCGGGACGCTTGGCC
>JACQTN010000119.1 GCA_016210785.1 Armatimonadota bacterium | reverse complement strand
GTGCCGGGAGGCTTCCTGGACGCCACCAAAGAAGCCGGCGCCGAGGTCATCCCCTCCCTGGCCGCCTCCGCCACGCCCTCGGGCCTGGTGGAGCGGGACACCTACGAGACGCTGGTGGGGCGCCTGCTGGACGACGTGCAGGCGGCGAAGAAGCGCGGCCTCGACGGCGTGCTCCTGGCGCTGCACGGGGCAATGGTGGCCGAGGGCGTGGACGATCCGGAGGGCGACATCCTGCAGCGCGTGCGTGACATCGCCGGCGAGACCCCCATCGCGTACGTCCTGGACTACCACGCCAACATGACGCCGCTGATGGTGACCGCGGCGGACGCGGTGTGCATCTACGACACCTATCCCCACATCGACAATCACGAGCGCGGCGTGGAGGCTGCCCGGCTCCTGTTCGGGACGCTGGAAGGCCGCCTCCGGCCGGTCATGGCGCTGGCCCAGCCGCTGCTGATGCCGGGGCTGCTGGCCCAGTGCACCGAGTTCGAGCCGATGAAGAGCATCTTCGCCCGCGTGCGCGAGGTCGAGCGCCGGCCCGGCATCCTCAACGTCACGCTGGCCGCGGGCTTCCCCTACTCCGACGTGCCGCAGGCGGGATTCGCGGTGGTGGCGGTCGCGGACCGGGACCGGCGCCTGGCGGAGGAGACCGCGCAGGAGGTGGCCGACCACATCTGGTCGCGGCGGAAGGAGTTCGTGCGGCAGGGTGTGCCGGTCGCGGAGGCCGTGGGGCAGGCGATGAAGTCGGAGAAGACGCCGGTGGTGCTGGCGGACGTGGCCGACAACCCGGGGGGCGGCGCGGCCGGCGACGGGACGGTCATCCTGCAGGACCTGCTGCGGGAGGGTGCAACGGGCGCGGCGGTGGGCGTGATGGCCGACCCGGAGGCGGTAGCGAAGTGCATCGAGGCGGGCGTGGGGAACACCGTGACCGTGGACGTGGGCGGCAAGACCGACGACCTGCACGGCCCGCCGGTCCGCGTCACGGGGCGGGTCCGCCTGATCTCCGACGGCGCGTTCACGCAGACGGTGATGGCGGTGGGCGTGCCGGTGCGGCTGGGGCGCACCGCGGTGCTGCAGGTGGACGGCGTGGAGATCATCCTGACCGAGCGCCGCTACCAGGCGCTGGACCCGCAGGCCTTCCGCGGCCAGGGCATCGAGCCCCTGGACCGGCGCATCGTGGTGCTCAAGAGCAGCGTGCACTTCCGGGCGGGCTTCACGCCCCTCGCCCGCGGCGGGATCATCGAGGTGGACGGCCCGGGGCTCAGCAGCTCCAACTTGACGCGCTTTGCATTCAAGCGGGTGCGCCGGCCGATCTTCCCTCTCGACGAGATATGAGGATTTCCGATGTCGCGGACTCTACTCTTTGCGGACGAGACCTGTGATGCCGGCCACAGCCAGGGTTGAGAATAACCAGCCCAACGCGATGTGGAGCCACAGATATAGCCGGACGATCCAGCCATAGGGCTTGTCCGTCGTTGCAAGCCAGTAGGCGTCCTGATGAAAGTTGATGATCGGGAGAAATGTGTCCAGAGAATAGACCACGGCCTGAAAGGCAGGATAGTCTCGCGGCAAAGCCCGTGTCTGCCTGTATGAGTCGCTCATCAGAACGCCGATACTGGAGGGCGCCATCAAGCCGTTCCGCTCCGCCGATCCGAAGACTAGCGAGCCAACAACGATGAGAGGCAGAATCCACCAAAGCACCTTCCAGGGTCGATAACCGTAGTCGAGCGTCCAGCCCAATGTGCGCTTTCCCCATTTGGACCAAAAGCCCAGTTCCCCATGGCGGATCAGGTCCTCTTGTTTGGCTATCAGGACCTCTCGAGCGTCCGACTCCCGCCCCATCTGCCGCAAGACTTTGGCAAGGTGCTCATATGGTTGCGGTCTGAAAGGCTTTGGTGGCTGCCGCCGCAACCACACCAAACGCTCCTTTCCGCTGGTTGGTGTGTCATCCCCGGAAAAGGCACCATATTCCAAGCCTTCCAGGCGCAGCCGGCCAACCTCCGGCCAGCTTTCATGGCTATCTGCTAGCTGCCTCACCCGCGTATCTATGAGATCAAGAATGCCGTTGAATCTAACGCGACGCAAAATGAGCGCTCCACGCACTGACATGTTTTCGGCGCGGAGGACAACCCCCTCCGGATTCTCAAACCTACCGTCAATGCAGGCTAGCTGCGCTCCCACGTCTGCACCTGATAGAACCACTTCGCCCGTGGCACAAAACTGCTTAGTCAGAAATATGGCCCGCTTAACGGTGACCCCACTGACACTCAGGCAATTACCCTGGGGGTTCTTGAATCTGCCGCGCCCGCAATTCAAATCTCCCCCCAGATCCGCACCCAGCAGGCGCACCTCGCCCCTCGCACGAAATCCGTCATCCAGAAACACATCGCCCTCGACCTTAATCCCATCCGCGGTGAACGCGTCACCTCTGCAGTTAATAAACCGGCCACCGCTGCACACCAACTGTCCTCCGATCTTCGCACCCAAGAGGCGCACCTCGCCTCTTGCGTGAAAACCCCCGTCCAGAACAACATCCCCCTTGACGGTAATGCCGTCCGCAGCCAGGGCGTTTCCACGAGGGTGCTCAAACCTGCCACCGCGGCACGCCAACTGCCCCCCAACGGTCGCCCCCAGCAGACGAACCTCACCCTTCGCATGGACCTGGTTCAGAACCACATCCCCACTTACGCTGATCCCGTCAGCGTGCAGGGCGCAGCCTTCTGCATTCTCAAACGCGCTCCCCCAGCAACTCAATTGCCCGCCGATGCGCGCCCCCACCAGGCGGACCTGGCCCGCCGCGTGAACCTTCCTCAGCAGCACGCTTCCCTCTGTGGTGACGGCATCGGCGAGAATTGGACCTGTATGGGACCGGAACAAGGAAATAAGTCTCGTAAAGGCATGACGGAAAATGAGTGTGCCCCTCACAGCACTATCGATAATTGTCAGGGGATGAAGGACTCTGGCACCCTCAAAATCGAGCGGCCCTTCAATCCGTGCGCCTTGAATCTGAATGCCCTTGGGATGAATGGGCTCAGCAGGTGGGTCAACGCATAGCCAGCAAAACAGAGCCGCTCGAATCGAACGATCTTCGCCCCAATGTTCCGCGTTCGCCGGGTCATCCTGCTGTTCATCTCCGGAGCGTAGGTCGACGATTTGACCTTTGGGCATAGCCTGCAACAGC
This sequence comes from Armatimonadota bacterium, assembly GCA_016210785.1. Taxonomy (GTDB): domain Bacteria; phylum Sysuimicrobiota; class Sysuimicrobiia; order Sysuimicrobiales; family JACQTN01; genus JACQTN01. The sequence goes on along the minus strand of JACQTN010000119.1, from coordinate 369 downwards.
TTGACCTCCGCAGGCGTCAGCCCTTTCTTCAATTCCTCTGGCAGGAGTTGGTGAAGGTCTCCCATGGCGCCATCACAATTTCTGACGAAGCACCTCACGGTTGACCAGCGCCGGCGGCGTGTCGCCCTGCAGGAAGGCCAGTACCTGCGCGCACGCCTCTTCCGCCTGTGCCACCCGCGCCTCCTCCGAGTAGTATGCCACGTGGCCGGTGCAGATCACGTTGGGCAGCGCCAGGAGCGGGTGGTCGGGCGGCGGCGGCTCCCGGTCCAGCACGTCCATCGCGGCACCGGCGATCCAGCCTTCCTTCAATGCTCTCGCCAGGGCCGCGCTGTCCACAGTGTCGCCGCGGCTGGTGTTCACCAGCACGGC
>JACQTN010000118.1 GCA_016210785.1 Armatimonadota bacterium | reverse complement strand
CCCTCACCGTCATCGCTCCGCCGGGATGCATTCTCAATGCGCGCTTCCCCGCGGCGACGATGTCCCGCTACAACACGGCCGCCCACATCGATGCCGCCATTTCCGGCTGCCTGGCCCAGGCGATTCCGGATCGGATCATGGCCCAGACCGGGCTGCAGTACACCGCCAAGTTCTACGGGCGGTGGCCGGACGGGCGGGCCTTCGGCACGATGTCCATCGTCGGGGGTGGGATGGGGGCCCTGGGGTACAAAGACGGGCTGACCGGGACGCTGTTCCCCAGCAGTGCCTCCAACTGCTCCGTGGAGGTTCTGGAGCAGCGCGTGCCGGTGGTCGCCCTCGAGAAGGAAATCCTTACGGATTCCGGCGGCGCGGGCCGGTGGCGGGGCGGGTGCGGCCAGCGTGTCGCGTACACGCTCGCCCCTGGCCAGGGAACACCGGTGACAATCTCGTTCTCCATGCGCATGATCGACCACCCCGCCTACGGGCTTCTCGGGGGGCGCTCCGGCGGCCGGGGCGCGATGTCCCTGGACGGGCGCGCCCTCACCCGGCGAGACCCGGAGCTCATGGACGGGTGCCTCGTCCTTCAGCCGGGCCAGGTGCTGCGTGTGGACGTGGGCGGCGGCGGCGGTGTAGGGGACCCCAAAAAACGCGACCGCGCGCTGGCGGCCAGCGACCTGGAGAACGAGTACATCTCACCGGACGCGGCGGCGCGCGACTATGGAGTCGGTTGAACCCCTGGCCGTGATTCACCGTGCGTCAATTCAAGGCTGCGCGGATCGGCTGATCACAGGATCAGGCCGCGCAGACAATTGAGCCCTCGCTGGACCACCCGTGTCGCCGGAGATCTGGAGGCCACTCCGGTCGCCCGCATTGCCGACCTCATGGTTCGCTTCCGCGCCCACAGCGTGGAGGTCGAAAATCCCTCAAGCGTAGGAGGCAGGCGCGATGGCCGAACATGTTTTGCCATTTGACAAGGCGCATACCAAGTGGAACAAGGCTCTCCCGCCTGCCATAGAGATTGACGCCGGCGACACGGTGTCTTGCGAGACACGGTCAGCAGGCGGCCGGATCACGCCCGGTTGCGATGCCGCCGTCCTCAGCTCCTTCAACTTTGATCGTCCCCTCCCGCTCGCCGGGCCGATCTTCGTGCGGGACGCCCGCCCCGGCGATGTCCTGGAAGTGGAGATCCAAGACGTGCGGCCCAGTCGCTGGGGCTGGAGTGGAATTATCCCCGGCTTCGGCCTCCTCGCCGAAGATTTCCCCGCCCCGTACATCTACCACTGGGACCTGTCCAACGGGAGGGACACCGCGCTGAGGGAGGATATCGTCATCCCCCTGGATCCCTTCTGTGGAAACATGGGCGTATGTCCTGACGTCCCGCACGAAGTCCCGATCGTTCCACCGGGGAACTTCGGCGGAAACATGGACATCCGACACCTGACGAAGGGCGCAACACTGTTATTGCCTGTGCAGGTGGAGGGCGCCCTGTTCTCCGCGGGGGACTGCCACGCGGCACAGGGAGACGGGGAAGTGGGCGGGACCGGGATCGAATCACCGACGCAGTTCACGCTGCGATTTCAGGTGCGGAAAGGAATCGACCTGCCGGGCCCCCAGTTCCTGGTGCCTGGTCCGCTCACCAGCAAATATGACCATGCCGGATACTTCGCCACGACGGGTGTGGGACCCGACTTGATGCCATGTGCGAAGCAGGCAATCCGCGCCATGATCGCCTACATCACCCGGACGTACCGCCTTCCTCCAGAAGCCGCATATGTACTGTGCAGCATCGTGGTGGATCTGAAGATCAGTGAGATCGTCGATGCTCCCAACTGGATCGTATCCGCGTACCTGCCACTCTCTGTCTTCCGAGGATCACGTGACCGTGCGCAATGACGATCGCCCAAGGCGTGCGCCTGGTGGCTGTTTCATAGCGAATGGTTGGAAGCCTTGTCCCGATTGAATGTCGATGATGCGCCCCGCCGGAACCGAACCGGCGGCCCTGGGGCGCAGGAGGCCCCGGTCTACCGCCTGGAGGGCGTGTCGTGATTGAATTCCGGCCGTATACGCCCCTGCCCAGGGATTAGCTCGATGCACTAGGCGCGTTCTCGGCCTCTCCTTGCAACAGGAGTCAACAAACAGTACCGTAAGATCGAGGCATGGGCGGGTCCGGCTGGGTATGCAGATGACTCTCACAGACCGAGGAGTGCTTGGTGGCCGGTATCCGCTACACGCGCCACGCGCACAACAAGTTCGAGATCCTCAGGCGCCTTGGTTTCCAGGTGACACCGGAGCAGGTGGAGGACACGGTGCTCGCGCCGGAAAGGGTAACCGCGGACCCTCGCGGCCGTGGCAGATTTATCGCCCAAAAGCGCATCGCGGAGCGGCATGTTCTGCGCGTCGTGTATCGAGAAGAAGGCGAAACGCGTGTCGTGATTACCTTCTATCCTGGCCGGAGGGAACGATATGAAGTTGAGATATAACCGGGAAGAAGACATCCTGACAATCGAAATCGCTGGCGAAGGGAAAGTTGACCATGCGGAGCACTCTGGACCGTTCATCGCGCACCTCAGTCCAGAAGGGAAACTGCTGCTCTTAGAGATCCTGGACGCCAGCGAGTTTCTGTCGTCTCTTGTCAGGGTGAGCCTTCGTGGCACTGAGGAAGAACTCCCGTCTCCGCTCTCCTGACTTTGGTGGCTCACGCTGAGGCCTGTGCCCGACTCGTGCGCGGCCACGCAGGGACGACTTCCCTGCCTTGGCCGATAGGCACAACAAACGGCCACCGCAGTCAGGCGCAGCAACTCCACTCCGGCTCGCGTATCAGAAGGAACGGCCCAGGCGTGAGCAGCAACGGCTTTGTACCCGTGCCGGTGCTCCTCAGAAACTCCCTCTCACGACTCGCTATCGCCTGAATCGAAGGACCGGTGTTTGCCCCGTCGCGAAAGCGGAGATACACGTTGTAGATGTGCCCACCGTCCTCGCGCGAAATCGACTCATCGGAGTCCAGAGTATCGAGTGCGTCGCCGTAGGTTTTCCGGAAGATTGGAGAATGGTTGATTTCCCGCTTGTCGAAACCCCGAGTAGTAGGACGCACTTCATCGAGCATACCTCCAAAGCGCCTCGTGCCGCCGCCGAACGACCAGCGCGCAAGGTGCGGCCGCCCTGTGGCGACGACGCGACCGTCGGCTTCACGCGGTCGTTAGGCCCAGCTAGCAGACAAACAGCCGGCCGCTGAAACCCAAATATGGCGCGCCTTTTGGCGGGGCGAGCGTGGTCTTTCTCGTCGGTTCGTCCATCACAGTCACCTCCTATGCGGCCTGGCGACCTGCTGCGGCGTCAGCGGACTCCAGAGCACCAGGAGTCGCAGGGGCCTGGCGCGAACATCTCACACACCATCATCAAGGCGCCGCGTGTATCATGACATCCGACTCTGCGCTGCACACGGTCCCGAGCGTCTGGCGACGCCTGTGGGACGGATGGAAGGTCATCGCCCGGAAGATCGGTGACTTCCAGGCTCGTCTTTTGCTGACCGTGCTGTATTTTGCTATCGTTGCACCGTTTGCGCTGGCCGTGCGATGGTCACGTGACCCCCTGGCCATCAAACCCGGCACCCCGCGAGGATGGCGCCCCCGGGACACCGACGCGTCATCCATGGACTGGGCGAGACGGCAGTTTCCGTGAACATCCTGGGTATCTCGTGCTACTTCCACGACGCGGCGGCGGCCCTGATCAGTGACGGGCAACTGGTGGCCGCGGCCGAAGAGGAACGGTTCACCCGTAAGAAGCACGACTACGACTTCCCGCAGCGCGCCATTGACTTCTGCCTGCACGCAGGCGGCATCGCTGCCGCGGACCTGGACTACGTCGTGTTCTTCGAAAAACCATTTCTCAAGTTCGAACGACTCCTGCTGTGTACCATGCAGATGTTCCCCCGCTCCTACCGCGTTTTCCGCGAGGCGATGATCACCTGGTTGGGCGACAAACTCTGGATCAAGCATCTGATCCAGCATCGCCTGGGCGTACCGCCCACCAGGATTCTGTTCAACGAGCACCACCTGTCCCATGCGGCCAGCGCCTTTTTCTGCTCCCCGTTCCAGGAGGCGGCCATCCTGACAGTGGACGGTGTGGGCGAATGGGCCACCGCCACCATCGGGGTGGGGCACGGGACCCAGGTCCGGGTGCTGGAGGAGATCCATTTCCCGCACTCGCTGGGACTTCTCTACAGCGCCTTCACGGCGTTTCTGGGCTTCGAGGTGAATGACGGCGAGTACAAGGTCATGGGTATGGCTCCCTTCGGGCGCCCGCGCTATCTGGACAAGGTATACCGGCTGATCCGCGTCCACGACGATGGCAGCTTCGAACTCAACATGGACTACTTCGCCTTCCACTACTCCACCGATCGGACGTTCAGCCACAGGTTTGTAGACCTGTTCGGTCCGCCCCGCGACCCGGCGATCCCTTTCTTCACCGACAGCAGCGGCTACCCTGCGTACTACGGGACGCGGCCCGCCAACTATGACGAGGTGGCCCGGGCGAACCAGCATTACGCTGACGTGGCCGCCAGCATCCAGGCGGCAACCGAAGAGGTGCTGCTGGCCATGGCTCGCCGCGCCCACGACCGCACCGGCCTGACGCGGTTGTGCATGGCGGGCGGCGTGGCCCTTAACAGCGTGGCCAACGCCAGAATCCTGCGCGAGGCACCCTTTGAGGAGATCTTCATCCAGCCCGCCGCCGGTGACGGTGGCGGCGCGATCGGTGCGGCGCTGTACGCCTATCACATGGTCCTGGGCCAGCCGCGCACCTTCATCATGGAGCACGCCTACTGGGGCGAGGAACACGACGGCGCCGCCATCGAGCGGTTCCTGAAACAGGAGTGCATCCCCTACGAGCGCTGCCAGGACGAAGACCGGCTGATCGCCCGCGTCGTCGACCACCTCTGCCAGGGTTGCGTGGTGGGGTGGTTCCAGGGACGCGCGGAGTGGGGGCCCCGCGCGCTGGGCAACCGCAGCATCCTGGCTGACCCGCGCCGCGCCGATATGAAGGACATCGTCAACGTGAAGATCAAGTTCCGGGAGCCGTTCCGCCCGTTTGCCCCGTCTGTCCTGGTGGAGCCGCAGAGTACTTCGACCTGCCCGAGCCGGAACGTCACTACCCTGCGCGGTTCATGCTGTACGTCGTGGGCGTGCAGCCCTCCAGGCGGGACCGCATTCCCGGCGTAACCCACGTGGACGGCACAGGGCGCCTGCAGACCGTGTGCCGGGCCCTCAGCCCCCGGTACTACCGGCTGATCGAGACGTTCGGCCAGGCAACCGGGGTACCGGTCCTGTTGAACACCTCCTTCAACCTCAAGGGCGAGCCGATCGTGAACACTCCCGACCAGGCGTTCCGCACCTTCAGCCGCAGCGGCATGGATACACTGATCCTGGGAGACTATATCGTTGACAAGCGAGAACGTCGAACGGACGGAGGCTAAGACGTGCGTCTACTCCAGAGCGTAGCCAGTCGTGCCGGCATCGCCGTAGAACTGCTGCGGTTCTTCTGGAGCCACAAATGGTGGTGGCTCACACCCATGATCCTCGTCCTGCTGTTCCTGGGTGCGCTGCTGATCTTCGCCCAGGGCTCCGCGATCGCCCCGTTCATCTACACGCTGTTCTGAGTCCAGCGGCGTCCAGACACGGCATCGGGTTAGCCTCACCCGGTCACCGCGACCGTAAACCGTGTGGCCCCGCGGCCCGCCCGGATAGCCCGTGGTGAGGTAGTCAGCAACGCCCTCGAGAATCACCCGGTGCCCGTCAGCGTCGGGTGCCCGTCACGCATGATGACGCCGGCGTAGAGGTCCCTCAGCCGAAATAATCAAGAAAGCGGGGCAGACTATCGCCCCCCACCGCAAAATACGTCAACGCAACTGCCACCAGCGCATTAAGCACCCAGCGATCGCTTCCCCCGCGACCTTCGTCCCGCGCCAGGACCAATGAATACCATCGTAGCGCCCGAACAGTCCCCGCGCCCCCCTTCGGACACGCGCCCGCAAATCATCGGTAAGGTCACAAAACAGCAACCCCCTAGCCTCAGCGTACCGCGCCAGCACCTCGCGCTGCACGGCAGAGACCTCGTCAAAAACCTTATCCCTACTTCCTTCGGGCAGCACATCGCGATAAATCTCATACGAGGTTGGATTGTACAATATCCCCACACGCACTCCGGCTCGAGCGGCGTG
>JACQTN010000117.1 GCA_016210785.1 Armatimonadota bacterium | reverse complement strand
CCACCAGCGTACCCAGCGTCAGCGTCTTCTGCACCACCTCGCCGCCACCGTACCAGATGATGAGGGCGCCGGCCAGCGCCTCCGCCACCGAGACCGCCGGCCAGAAGAGCGCGTAGAAACGGACGGCGCGCAGCGAGGCCTCCAGATGATCCCGGTTCAACCCGTCGAAGCGGGCAAAGGCCCGCCGCTCCCGGTTGAAGAGCTGCATGACCGCGACGCCCATGATGTGCTCGTTCAGGTAGGCGTTGATGCGGGCCAGCCGCAGGCGGATGGCCCGATATGACTCCCGCACCCGCACCTGGAACCCATACGCCATCCCCACCAGCAGGGGCAGGACGGTGAAGACCACCAGGGCCAGCCGCCAGTCCAGCAACAGCAACGCCACCACGATGCCGGCCAGCATGAAGAAATCGCCAAAGATGGCCACCACGCCCTGGGTGACCAACTCGTTGAGGGCATCCACGTCGTTGGTCAGCCGGGTCATCAGCCGGCCCACGGGGTGGCGGGTGAAGAAGCTCAGCGACAGGCGCTCGACGTGCGCGAACAGCTCCATGCGCAGGTCGTACATGGCACGCTGGCCCACCACCTGCATAAGCACGCTCTGCGCGTAGCGGAAGACGGCGTGCAGCAGCAACACCGCCAGGTATACCGCGGCCAGCCGCCCCAGCCCCGCCAGTTGCCCGGCGGCGATGTACCGGTCAATGGCCACCTTGAACAGGTAGGGACCGGCCAGGTCGCTGACCGACGCCAGCAGCAGCAGCGCCACCGCCGCCAGCACGCTGCGCCGATAGGGCCGCAGGTAGCGCAGCAACCGGCGCAGCAGCCGGGCGTCGTAGGCTTTGCCGGTGATCTCGTCTTCCTGGAAGTACGTGCTCATCCGCTCCCCCTCACCCTAGCCCTCTCCCCCGTCCGGGGGAGAGGGGATCGCCTCGGGGGTGGACTCCAGTTCTTCCAGCTCCCGCTCCACCAGTTGCTTGCGGTGCAGGTCGGCGTACAACCCGTCCCGCGCCACCAGTTCGTCGTGGGTTCCCTGCTCGGCAATGTGCCCCTCGTCCAGCACCACGATCCGGTCCGCGTGCCGGATCGTGGAGATGCGGTGGGAGATGATGAGGGAGGTGCGGGACGCCATCACGTCCCGCAGCCGCTGCAGGATCGCCTCCTCCGTGTGGGTGTCCACGCTGCTGAGGGCGTCGTCCAGGATCAGGATGGCCGGGCGGCGCAGCACGGCGCGGGCGATGGCCGTCCGTTGTTTCTGCCCGCCCGACAGCGTCACCCCCCGTTCCCCCACCACCGTGTCGTACCCGTGGGGAAACTGGTCCACGTCCGCGGAGAGCTGCGCCACCTCCGCCGCCCACGCCACCCGGGCGCCGTCCGCGTCCTCCACGCCGTAGGCGATATTCTCCCGCAGCGTGTCCGAGAACAGAAATGTCTCCTGGGGCACCATGCCGATGTGCCGGCGCAAGACCTCCAGGCGCAGCCGGCGCACGTCCACGCCGTCCACCAGCACCTCGCCCGCGGTGGGATCGAACAGGCGCGGGATCAGGTTGACCAGCGTGCTCTTGCCGGCGCCGGTGGGGCCGACGACGGCGAGTCTCGTCCCCGCCGGCACGCGCAGCGACACGTCGCGCAGGGCGACCATGCCGTTGTGGACCACGGTGACCCCCCGGAGCTCGATCTCGCCCCGGAGGCTCTGCACCGGCGCCGGGTCCGGCGGATCGGCGACAGCCGGCCGCCGGTCCATCACCTCGTCGATGCGCCGCATGGAGGCCAGCCCCTGCTGCGTCAGGTTGATCACCCACCCCAGCGCGATCATCGGCCAGCTGAGCAGCAACAGGTACCCGCCGAACTGCACCACCTGCCCCAGCGTCATGCGGCCGGCGATCACCTCCGCGCCGCCCTGCCACATCACCACCAGCGACGCCGCGCCCAGCAGGAAGCTCATGGAAGGCCACAGGGCGCCGCTCAGCACCGCCAGACCCACGTTGCGCCGCACGTACTCCCGGTTGAGCGCCGCGAAGGCCCCGATCTCGTGCGGCTCCTGCGCGAATGCCTTCACCACCCGGATCCCCGCGAAGTTCTCCTGCGCCCGGGCCGACAGCGCGCTGAACTGCTCCTGCACCCCCTCGAAGCGCTGGTGGATCCGCCGGCCCAGCACCACGAACAGCACCGTCACCAGGGGCAGGATCACCAGGATGTACAGGGTCAGGCGCACGCTGACGGCCAGCATCAGAACCATGGAGAGCACGAACATGATGGCGGAGCTGGCGAGGTGCATCACCCCCGGCCCCAGCAGGCGCTGCACCGCGTGCAGGTCGTTGACGGCGCGCGCCATCAGGTCGCCGGTGCGGGTGTGCTGGAAGAAACCCGCCGGCATGCGCTGCAGGTGCGCGAAGTAATCGCTGCGCAGCTCGCACTCGATGCCGCGGGCCGCCCCCAGCATCAGGGTGCGCTGCACGTAGCGGGTGCCCATGTGCACCAGCCACACGCCGATCATGGCGGCACCGTACAGGGCCAGGGTCCGCCGGTCGACGCCGGCGCGGATACCGTCCACCGCCAGGCGCAGAATCCATGGGTCGGTGAGGGAGAGCCCCACACTCACCACGATCAAGGCGGCGCCCGCCAGATAGTCCCGGCGGTGGGTCAGGAGATAGGAGAGGAGACGGGGGCTGATCATCGGCACCCATTATACCTCGGAACGCGCGCCAGCACGCGAGCACGGCGCGGCGACCACGCGCCCGAGCGCAGAACATCCGGGGGGTTTACCGCATATCGGTGGGGCCGGAGGAATAGCGGCGAGCGAGATCGGCGAGGGCTCCCCGTCACACCGCGGACACGCCCAGCAGCAGCAGCGCCCGCAGCGCCTGCAGCGTCACCTCCACCGGGTGCGCGCCACCGTCGGCGGAAGGCCAGCCGCCGTCATCCTGCTGCAGCGACAGCAGGCGCGCGGAGGCGGCGTGCACCAGGGCATGTCCGGCCGGGAACCCCGCGGCCCCCACACATTCCAGCAGGCCGGCCAGGTCCGCGGCCGGCCAGTTCACCCCCATGGCCTGCACCGCGCCCAGCACAGACCGCGTCTCCTCCGCGTCTCGCCCGGAGGCCATGGCGAAAACAGCGGCGCCGGCCCAGGTGGCAGAGGGAAATCCTTCGATGCGCCCCTCGCCGTCCGTGTGGGCGCGCAGGTACTGGCAGGCGCGCAGCACCGACTGGTCCGCCCGCTGCCCCAGAACGCACAGCCAGAAGGCCGTGGCCGCGGTGAAGGTGCCACGGCTGCGCGGCGTACCGGGCTGAAGGTGCCCCGGCGGCTCGAACTTGACGACGGCCGGGTTCTCGTCCCAGCTCCCGTCCGGCCGCTGGATCGTGAACAGGTAGGCGATCAGGCGGGTCACCGCCGCGGACGCGGTGAGGCGCACGTCGCGCAGCCAGGCCAGCGCCGTCAGGGTGTAGTGCAGGGAGCTCGGCCGTCCCGGGAGCAGGTCGTACGGAAAGCCCCCGTCGTCATTCTGACGGCTCACCAGCGTGCGCACCACCCGCGGATCGTGCCGGCGCTGCCCCAGGATCCCGCGGAGGCGGGCCCGCTCCAACTCGCTGCCGTGCTGCTCCACGTACGCGACCGCGCGCGACAAATAGGTCGACATGACACCCCGTCTATACGTCACGGAGGAGACGGCCCCCTGCCCTGAGGAGCGCGCCACGGCCGCTAGCCTGTAAGGTTGGGTGAAGTAGCTTTACGCCACTTCACCCTCCACCAAGTGTCCAACCGGGGGAGGCCCTTCGCCTCCCCCACGATGAACCCCCTGAAACATCCGGAGCGTCTCTCGTGTCTTCATCACTGCCTCGTTGGATGTTTCAGGGGGTTCACCCCCCACCAGCGACGGTGCGGGGTCCGGACGTAAGTGATGCTCGGCCCCGGCGGCGCGAGCCCGATTCTGCGTAGTTCAACTCGCGGCGCCGATACCGACACATCGTGGGAAGCCGGGCCTGCGCATGACCGAAGCATGGATTTCCGAGACGCGCACCGAGCCGGCAGGGTTGGGT
>JACQTN010000107.1 GCA_016210785.1 Armatimonadota bacterium | reverse complement strand
CTCCACGCCGCTCGACACGTCCACGCCGAAGGGCCGCACCCGCTCCAGCGCCTCGGTCACGTTTTCCGGCGTGAGGCCGCCCGCCAGGATGATCCGCCCGCGCGCTGCGGCCTGCGCGGCCAGGCGCCAGTCGAAGGTGCGCCCCGCGCCGCCCGGGACGCCCTCCACGTGCGGCTCCAGGAGAAACGCGTCGACCCGGTAGTCGTCCATCACCTTCAGGCTGTCCGCGTCCGCGACGCGGATAGACTTGATGATCTGGTGCGCAAAACGCCGGCAGTACTCCGGGGACTCCCGCCCGTGCAACTGCAGCGTGTCCAGGCTGCACCGCCGCGCGATCACCTCCACCTTCTCCGGGGCTTCGTCGATGAAGACGCCGACCCTGGCCACGAACGGCGGCAGCGCCGCCGCGATCTCCTGCGCGCGCTCCACGGTCAGGTACCGGCGCACGCCCGGCACGAAGATGAGGCCGACCGCGTCCGCGCCGGCCTCCCCCGCCGCGATTGCGCCCTCCGCAGACGTCATGCCGCAGATCTTCACCCGGATCATACCCGCAGCCCGCCGCTCCCTACGTTCCCAACAGCTCGCGCGCCTTGGCAGCGATGTCCGGGCTGCGCATCAGGGCGGTGCCCACCAGGATGGCGTGCACGCCCGCCGCCTCCAGCGCGGCCACGTCGGCGCGGGTCTCGATGCCGCTCTCGCTGACCACCGTGCATTCTGCCGGGATCAGGGGGCGCAGGCGCACGGTCGTCCCCAGGTCCACGCTGAAGGTGCGGAGATCGCGGTTGTTGATCCCCACCAGCCGCGCCCCCGCCCCCAGCGCCTTCTGCACCTGCGCCGGTTCGTGTGCCTCCACCAGCGCAGCCAGCCCCGCCTCCGCGGCCAGCGCCAGCAGGTCGGCCATCGTTGCGCGGTCCAGGATCTCCGCGATGAGGAGGATGGCGTCGGCGCCCATGGCGCGCGCCTCGTACACCTGGTACGGATCCACCGTGAAGTCCTTGCGCAGCACGGGCAGCGCCACCGCCGCCCGCGCCGCGGCCAGGTGCTCCGGCGCGCCGCGGAAGAAGCGCCGGTCGGTGAGGACCGACAGCGCCGACGCCCCCCCCGCAGCCGCGGCGCGGGCCAGCGCGGCGGGGGCGATCTCGGCGCGGATCTCGCCCGCCGACGGTGAGGCCCCCTTGATCTCGGCGATCAGGCGGATGCGGTCACCGCGCAGGGCGCCGGCGAAGTCGCGGGGCGGGGGAGAGGACTCCGCGCGGGCCCGCAACGCGGTCGGCGGCTCCGCGCGCCGGGCCGCGGCGACCTCCTCTTTCTTGTGCGCGACGATCTCGTCCAGAATCGTCACGGGGTCAACTCTTCTGCTCCGCGGCCGTCGTCGTTCGGGCACGCAACCCCATCAGCCGCGCGTACGCTTCTCCCGAGTCGATCGACTTGCCCGCCAGGTGGGCGCCCTCCTTCAGATCCTCCGCGAGCCCGGCCGCCACCAGCGCCGCGCCGGCGTTGAGCAGGACCACGTCGCGCCCCGGTCCCGGCTCGCCGGTGAGCACGCACGTGGCGGTCTTCACGTTGTCCTGCGGCGACCCGCCCCGCAGCGCCTCCGGCGCCGCCCGCGGCAGGTCCACCTGCTCGGGCTCCAGCGTGTACCGGTAGATCTTCCCGTCCCGCACCTCCGCCACCTTGGTGGGGCCGGTGGTCGTCATCTCGTCCATGCCGTCCATCCCGTGCACCACGAAGGCGCGCTCGGCACCCAGCCCGGCCAGCACCTCCGCCATGATCTCCACCAGGGAGGCATCGTACACGCCCAGCACCTGGTTGCGGGCCCCGGCGGGATTGGTGAGGGGGCCCAGGATGTTGAAGACGGTGCGGATGCCCACCTCCCGGCGCGGGCCGACGGCGTGGCGCATCGCCAGGTGGAAGCGCGGCGCGAAGAGGAAGCCGATGCGCTCCCGCTCGATGCACGCCTGCACCGCCTCCGGTTCCACCTCCAGCCCCACGCCCAGGGCCTCCAGCAGGTCGGCGCTGCCGCACTTGCTGCTGACGGCCCGGTTGCCGTGCTTGGCCACGTGCGCCCCGGCGCCGGCCGCCACGAATGCGCTGACGGTGGAGATGTTAAACGTGTTCATGCGATCGCCGCCCGTGCCGCAGGTGTCCACCAGGTGGTTGACCCGCGGGTTGATGCGCACCGCGTGCTCGCGCATGGCCCGCGCGAATCCCACGATCTCGTCCACCGTCTCTCCCTTCATGCGGAGGGCGACGATGAAGGCGGCGATCTGCGCGGGGGTGGCTTCCCCGCCCATGATCTGGCCCATGGCCGCGTGCGCCTCCTCCTGCGTCAGCGACTCGCGGCCCACGACCTTCTGAATCGCGTCCTTGATCATTGCCTATCCCTCCCTGACCCCCTGAAATCTCCGATGACCCCTGCCGCCGTGCACAGCGCTTCCAGAGATTTCAGAGGGTCATCGGCGCGTTCCGCCGCCTTCGGTGAGCGATACACCTACGGCCGCGCGCTGCCCTCGCGCCAGGTGCGTGTCTCGGAAATTCGAATTGCGTGCATGCGCAGGACCGGCTGCCCACGATGTGTCGGTATCGGCGCCGCCAGTTGAACTTCGCACAATCGGACTCGCGCCGCCGAGTCCGAGCATCACCAGTATGGTGGAGTCCCCACTATCGCGGGTGCGCCGCGATGTTGGTGCGCCGTGGGCGCCGTAAGTCCGGCGAGCGCGGTAG
>JACQTN010000114.1 GCA_016210785.1 Armatimonadota bacterium | reverse complement strand
GGGCTGCACTCGGGCTACATGCTCGCCCAGTACACCGCCGCGGCCCTGGTCTCGGAGAACAAGGTCCTGGCCCACCCCGCCAGCGCGGACAGCATCCCGACCTCGGCCAACCAGGAGGACCACGCCAGCATGGGCGCCCACGCCGCGCGCAAGGCGATGGCCGTGCTGGCGAACTGCCAGCAGGTGCTGGCGATCGAGCTGGTGGTGGCCGCGCAGGCGGTGGAGTTTGGCGAGGGCGCGCTGGGGCGCGGGACGGCCGCTGCGTATGGTGCGGTGAGGGGTGCTGTCCCCCCGCTGCGGGAAGACAGGGTGCTGGCAGCGGATTTTGCCGCCGGTTTGGAACTGGTGCGCGGCGGGACCGTGCTCAACGCCGTCCATGGCATCATGCGGACTGCGCTGCCGTAGTGAAGGACTACGCACATATCAACCAATCGATCCGGCGTGGGTGCGGGGCATTCGTGACCGGTGCCTCGCAGGCCTGGGTGCCGCTCTTCTTCAAACAGTGGAGCGCGGATAGATTTCGACGGGCGGGGGACGGAAGCTCGACGACCGTGGGCGCTATGCTGCGGCCGGGCTCCCTGGGCGAGTCAGCCGCCATCGTTCAACGTGCGACGACGCAGATCGCATCGCCGGGTGCTGGCTTACCGCGCGGTCGCAGGATCTTTCCGCGGCCGGCCAGGGCGCCTCGGCCACTGCCCGACGAACCGCGCCACGGCACTCTTCCTCCACACCGGACCGGAAGCCAGGGTGCAGAGCGGACGCGGGAAGTCCTTGCGGCGGGCCAGCTCGGATGCACGCTGCCGCGACACTCTCAGGAGCTTCGCGAGCTCGGCCACGCCGACCAGATCGGGCACATCAGGCTTCCGAAGACGCCGGTCCAGATCGGCGAGAGTCTCCGCTTCCGCCCGAAGCGTCGTCGTCGTGGCGTATCGCGACACCTTCTGGAGAGCGTTCACGATCACATGGTGTGCCTTCGCAATCGCAGCATCTACACTAGGCGCCTTGACGCACAGCCGAACCGCGAGCGTCTCACTGCCGTAGCTCGCCACCGCGGCGTATGCGGCCAGCCGTTCCAGCAGATCGCCTACTACGTCGGCGATGTCAGGCGTTTCCTTAACTGGATATGGCATCTCCAACTCGACGCTCCACTCTGTCATCGCCGGCTCACCTCCTGGGCCATGGCCAGATGAACCCCTGTCGCTTCAGCGCGGCCAGGAAGTTCCTGATGGCCCGGACATCGGATGGCGTACCGTGCCACTGCACGATCTGTTTCTCCGTCTCAGGCGGGATGAACTGCAGGCCCTTCCGGGTCGGCTCGACCCGCCAGCCTTGCTCCCGCGCTGCCTTCTCGATGTCTTTGATCCCTTCCATCGCTATTCTCTTAAAAACTATTGATGTTGTCAATAGTATTCTGACATGGGAATCCGGATTTTGTCAATAGTTTTCTGAGCCGGCATGAAACGGCTCAACGAACTGTTCGTGGCGATGGGCGAGCGGGCGTTGTTCCCTGGGGTTGTGGGCCTGGGACGAGAGGGGTGAACGGCGCCCAGTGTCCGTACAAGGAGATCAAGCGTACTGTGAACCGGAACGGATGGGAGGGGGCACCATGACGGGGTCACGCACCGTGCGCGCGCCGCGCGGCACGGCCATCACCTGCCGGGGGTGGGGGCAGGAGGCGGCGATGCGGATGTTGATGAACAACCTCGATCCCGAAGTCGCGGAGAAGCCCGATGAATTGATCGTCTACGGCGGTACCGGCAAGGCCGCCCGCAACTGGGAGTGCTTCGACGCCATCGTGCGGACGCTGCGAACGCTGGAGAACGACGAGACGCTGCTGGTGCAGTCGGGAAAGCCGGTGGGCGTCTTCCGCACCCACGAGTGGGCGCCGCGCGTGCTGATCAGCAACTCCATGCTGGTGCCGAAGTGGGCGACGTGGGAGCACTTCTACGAGCTGGAGCGCAAGGGCCTGATGATGTTCGGCCAGATGACCGCCGGGTCGTGGATCTACATCGGGACCCAGGGGATCCTGCAGGGGACCTACGAGACCTTTGCCGCTGCGGCCCACACGCACTTCGGCGGGTCGCTCCGCGGCCGCCTGGTGGTGAGCGCCGGGCTGGGCGGGATGGGTGGGGCGCAGCCCCTGGCCGTCACCATGAATGAAGGCGTCGCGCTGATCGTGGAGGTGGACCCGGCGCGGATCCAGCGCCGGCTGGCCGGCGGCTGGGTGGACGAGGTCACCGACTCGCTGGACGAGGCTCTGCGGCGCGTCGAACAGTACCGCAAGCAGGGCGTGCCCCGGTCGGTGGCGCTCCTGGGCAACGCCGCGGAGGTCCTGCCCGACATCGTCCGGCTGGGCGTGGCGGTGGACGTGGTCACGGACCAGACCTCTGCCCACGACCCGCTCTACGGCTACGTCCCACACGAAGTCCCCTTGGAGGAGGCGCCGGCCCTGCGGAAGCGCGATCCTGAGCAGTACCGCCGGCTGGCCCTGCAGTCCATGGCGCGCCATTGCCGGGCGATCCTGGACCTCAAGCGCGCCGGCGCCGTGGCGTTTGATTATGGAAACAACCTGCGCGGTTTCGCGCGCGAGGGGGGCCTGTCCGACGCGTTTGGGTATCCCGGCTTCGTGCAGGCGTTCATCCGGCCGCTCTTCTGCGAGGGGAAGGGGCCGTTCCGGTGGGCGGCGCTCTCGGGCAATCCGCGGGACATCCTCAACACCGACCGCCGCGTGCTCGAGTTGTTCCCGCACGATGACGCGCTCCGCCGCTGGATCACCCTGGCGGAGCAGAAGGTGCCGTTCCAGGGGCTGCCCGCCCGCATCTGCTGGCTGGGATACGGCGAGCGCGCCCAGGCGGGCCTGGCGTTCAACGAGATGGTGGCAGGGGGGGTGGTGGAGGCGCCCATCGTTATCGGGCGCGACCACCTGGACGCCGGGTCGGTGGCTTCACCCAACCGCGAGACGGAGGGAATGCGCGACGGGACGGACGCGGTGGCGGACTGGCCCATCTTGAATGCCCTGCTCAACACGTCGGCAGGGGCGACGTGGGTGTCCGTGCACCACGGCGGTGGCGTGGGCATCGGCTACTCGATCCACGCGGGGCAGGTGATCGTGGCGGAAGGCACACCGCTGGCGGCACAGAAGCTGGAGCGGGTGCTGACCACGGACCCGGGGCTGGGCGTGATACGGCACGCAGACGCAGGGTACGAGCGGGCGGTGGAGGTTGCTGCGCGACGCCGGATCCGCAGGCCCATGGAAAGACCTTAGGTCTCCGATTCCAGTAAACGTCTGGCCCTGCTCAAGCCGCTCTTCGTCTAATACCCGTTAGACGTCGTCCAACCGCCACAGCCCGAACCGTGGTGTGGCACTGTGGGTGGCTTGCCCTCGATCAGGAACCGCCTATCTCAGGGGACGAAGCCGGCAGCCGGCATTCCCGAGCATTCCGGCATCAACGCGCTCTCCACGACCGGCCATTTTGGCACGTGTGCATCAGCCGGTCTGGCGGAGAGAGGTCCTGGCCTCTTCTCCGACCCTGTCATGGAGGAGAGCATGGGAAAGCCTGCGGGGTTCTTTCTCCTTGCGGCCTTGTGCAATGCGCACAACACGAGATCGGTCGCAATATTTGCCACCACGGTTCTCGGT
>JACQTN010000113.1 GCA_016210785.1 Armatimonadota bacterium | reverse complement strand
TCTCGTACAGGGTGTGGGCGGCGACCAGCTCCACGGTGCACCGCTTGGCCGGGTCGGCCGGAGCGATGAGGAAGTGGTCCGGGGACACACGTGCCAGCACGCCGTCAGAGGTCCGGGGCACGGCGACCAGCGATCCACACTCGACGATTTTGCCCATGTGGTACGCCAGCCCGGGATCGATGCCGCGGGCGATGGGCAGGGCCGCGGAGAGCCCCGCGTCGAACGCCCGCCCGGCGACCACGACCCCGGCGCCTCGTTCCAGGGCACCGACGATCGGCTCGATGCCCATCTGGCCGACGATGTGGGTGCAGGCGTCGATGTCCTCGGGCCCCAGGTCGTAGCCGGTCTCGAAATCGATGATCTCGCCCCGCTCCAGGCTCTGCTTGAGGGCGGCCTTGCCCTGCTCCGCGTGTATCACGGCCATGCGGAAGTGGAGGCCGTGCTCGGCCGCCACCTCTCGGATGATCTCCACCGTCCACGCCAGATGTGGATCGCCGCCGGCCCCGCCCGCGGAGCCGATGACGAAGGGCACACCCTTGCGGCAGGCGGCCGGAAGCAGAAGGCTCAGGTCCCGCTTGACCATGGTGCGGCTGGTGAAGGACTTTCCGGTGCCCAGATAATAGGGTCCCGGGTCGGTCGACCCGGCGTCTACCGCAAAGATGTCGATGGGGCGCTCGAGCGCAGCGCGCAGCGAGGGTTCGGGGAAGCCATACCCCAGCATCCCCAGTGGGGCGTAGACGCACAGGGGAGCCGTCATCGGGCCATCACCGCCGTCAACTCCTCTATCACCTCGCGGGTGGAGGCGACCCGCCCGAACAGCCGCCGGAAACTGGCCAGGGTGGCCTCGTGGAACTCCGGCCGCGCCGCCCCGCAGCCGTCCTCCACCAGCACGCAGCGGTAGCCGCGGTCGGCGGCGTCGCGGGCCGTCGTCTCCACGCAACTGTTCGTGGAGACCCCGGTGATGACCAGATCGACAATCCCCAGAGTGCGCAGGGTGGCGTCAAGGCTGGTGGAGTTAAAGGCCCCGGTGGTTGTCTTGTTCATGACGATCTCTCCCGGCTCTGGCCTGACCTCGTCCAGAATCTCGTGCTCCCGCCGGCCCTGTGTGTTTCCCACGGCCCGGGCGAATCCGTGCATGTGGGCCGGCATGTCCCGGTAGTCCGGGAGCAGGGAGCCCACGGTCAGGTAGATCACGCGGAGTCCTCGGCGACGGAAGAACTCCAGCAGCGTGCGAACGTTAGGCACTACCACGCGCTCGATGCGGTCGAACCGGTACTGGCCGTCTGCCTCGCGGCCCTGCTCGGCCAGCAGGCGGCCGAGCCCGTGGGTCCGCGAGGCGCTGGCGTACTGCAGGTCGATCACCAGGAGGGCCGTCCTGGGCGGTTCCAGGGTGAACTGCGGGACGAAATCGACCAGGTAGTCCCGCCGTGCCGTGCTCGGGACCGTCGCGGGGGCATCGCGCTCCATGATCCCTCTCCACATCGGGGGTCAATGCCTCCAGTCCTTTCGCGGCGGGAAGCGCTGCTCCCTGCCCGCGGTCCCGAAACGTCATGAGAGAGGAGATGTCTCGGAGCATACGGAATCCAATCGTACGCCATGTTCCGGTGCACGCTCGGTCGGGTCGCCCGGTGGAGGTTCCTCGGCATCGTGTATAGCCTCACCGTCCGGCAGGAGGCGGTGGCCTGGTGATGTCCGTGCCTGCTCCTCCTGCCACCGTGCGGACAGCCGCCGTGTGCGCGGCCTCGGCTTTCCTCGATCCGGAGGCGGGCGCGTTGATCTGCCGGGCGGCGCGGCAGGGTGCCGCCGTGGTGGCGGGAGACGGAGAGTCGGGGTGAGGGATAAGGAGAGCGATACTCGTCGAGGGGGTGGGTGACGATGGGACTCTCGGTGGTCTTTGCACAGATTCGGCGTCGGAGGTTTCTGCGCACGGTGTGCGGGTTCACCGCCGTCATGGTTATCGCCGCGCTTATCGGGTATGGCCCGCCGGCCCCGGGTGCCGGCGCGCCGGTGGTAAAGCTCGGGCACATCTCGCCGCTCTCCGGGCCCCTGGCCACCGGCGCCGTGTACCTGCGCAACGGGGTTGAACTCGCCGTCAAGGACATCAACGCCGCGGGCGGCGTCAAGGCCCTGCGGGGCGCGCGCCTGGAGGTGGTCTTCGGCGACAGCAAGGGGGATCCGAAGGTCGGAGCCTCGGAGGCGGAGCGGCTGATCACCGTGGAGAAGGTTTCTGGACTGATGGGCGCCTACCAGAGCACGGTCTGCAAGACCGTGAGCGAGGTCGCCGAGCGCTACGAAGTCCCGTTCATCATCAACACCGGGGTGCTGGAAGACCTGACGACGCCGCAGAAGAACTATACGTTTCGCCACAGCGCGCGGTCGTCCGAGTTCGCGTCTTCCCACATCGCATTCCTGGCTGAAGTAGGCAGACAGACCGGTAAGCCAGCCAGGACCCTGGCGCTGGTCCACGATGACACAGACTTCGGGCAGTCCACCGGCAGGGCCTGGCGGGCGGCCCTTGAGAAGTCCCGGGGGCAGTTCACCGTGGTGCTGGAGGAGTCGCTGCCGATCAACCTGACGGACATCTCGGCGACGCTCAGCAAGTTGAAGGCCCTCAAGCCCGATGCGATCCTGGTGGCCGCGTATCCGACGGTGGATTTCCTGCTGACCAACGGTCTGGCCGCGAACAGGATCAACGCCATGGGAGTGCTCTTCTCCTCCGGCGGTCCCTCCAACCCTGTGTACTTCGAC
>JACQTN010000141.1 GCA_016210785.1 Armatimonadota bacterium | reverse complement strand
GGTATCCGCACGGGTGGGCTGCTCAAGATTGGCCCCGACGAGAAGCTCTATCTCACGATCGGGGATCTCAATCGTCCGGCTCTGGCGCAGAACCTCCAATCGCCGGCGGGCAAGGTGCTGCGATACAATCTCGACGGTTCCATCCCCCCTGACAACCCCTTTCCGGGATCGCCAATCTTCACCCTCGGGCACGGCAACGTCTTCGGCATGGCTTTTCATCCCCTCAGCGGCCGGGCGTACGTCACCGACAACGGACCGGATCGTGACGACGAGGTCAACGTCCTGGACGGCGGCGCAAACTACGGGTGGCCGGTGGTCATGGGTAAGACCGGGGATCCCCGGTTTGTGGATCCTATCCTCACGTTTACGCCCACGATAGCCCCCACGGGCGCCGCATTCTACACAGGCGACCGGTATCCGCGTGCTTACCGGCACAACCTGTTCTTTGGAGCGTGGAACACCGGCCAGGTCTACCGGGTGGTGCTGGCGCCACCGGCTTACCGGCGTGTGGTCAAGGTGGAGATGGTTCTCCCCGCACGCCTCGACGGGATCGTGGATGTGGCCCAGGGGGCAGACGGCTACCTGTATTTCACCACCCGGTCGGCGATCCACCGCATCACGCGACTCCCATAGAGAGCGTCAACGTACGGGCTCAGGTCCCGGGCAGACCAGGGGGGCTGAGCGTTCGCCCGGCAGCTCGTGGCTGGCGGAGACCTCTCGGCTCCGCGACTCTTCGTACTGAAGAATGGTGGGACGTCAGTGCCCTCATCATCGACGCCCGCGCCGGGCCGGTTCGAACCCTGCGCGGTTAATCCTCAGCACCTTTGAGATCTTGGTGGCCCTCTCTACCGCCAGGCGGCCAGGACGGCGCCCATGACGACCAGTGAGACCAGCGGGTATCCGGTGTTGAGGCCATACAACCAAAGCGGCCGGCCTTCGAACAGGTAGTTCGCTCCGTGCGTCGTCGCGACGAACCCCACCCATGCCAGCAGCCCGATCAGCGCGCCGGCGATCACCGACTGCGCCTGCGCGTACCACAGGATCCTGGCCAGGGCATACGCCATCAGCAGCGATCCCACGAAGGTCAGCGCGTAGGCCCGCCGGGCACCCGCCATGCGCTTCTGAGCCTCCTCGTGCCTGAACCCGGTCAACTCCATCCACCGCTTACCGAACAGCGCCGGCGAGTACCAGACGGCGCCGATCACCATGTTGAGAATCGCCGCGACGAGGACCGCGAGGTAGTTGACTCCTGGCATGCCAATTCACCTCCAACAGCACCCGCAATAGACCATGGATCCGCGATCCCGGTTACGGTTACGGCCCCTTCCACCGGACCTTTGCCAGCGCGGCGCACTTTCCGGGGTGTGCGAAGGTAAGCTCCGGACTGGCCGCCACCCAGAACTCCTTGAGTGAATACTGCTCGCCCTCCAGGAACACAAACCCCTGGGGCAGCACGACCCTCGGAAACGCCTCCGCTTTGGTCACCGGGTTTCTGATCGGCTGAAACGCGATCCTGATCCGGTCACCGACGGTGACTTCGGTCTCCTTTCCCGCCGCCTTCAGGTCAATTCTTGTGAAGTAGGGGCCGAGCACTCGCGCCCACGTTGTCGCAAACACGCCCCACGGCGCCCCTCCGGCCGCACCGGTGAGGATGGTCGCCAGGGCATCTCGCTGGGCCGGTGAAGCCCCTTCATGAATGAAGATCGCCGCGACCCCATTCCCCTCGTGAATCGCCCCCGGCCAGTTGACACCCACAAAAGCCTTCTGACCGTCGAGGCGCACGTCACCGTAGGCACCCTCTGTCACCGTGAATCCGATGGCCCCCTGGCAGAAGCCCGCGCTCGGCCGCGCGTTGAAATTACACGGGCACCCGTAATCGCAGTTGCAGGCGAGGACGTAGTCGCCCGCAATGTGCCAGCTCGCCGCCACCCGGTTCACCTCCCTCCATATGAAGGTCTCTCGCCGGTTTCCAGCCCGACCTGCCACGCCTGCGGTGCAGAAGCACTCAGGTGTCGCACAGCCTGCCCTCTACATCTGATGCCCCAGCACCGTCGGCAGCACGCCGGGCACAAGGATCGCTGCCAGCCCGTAGGCGATCAGAGCGCCGGCCGCCCACCGGCTGATCCGCTCGCCGGCGGGCAGCGACTTCTCCGCGAAGATGAGTGCGGCGACGGTGACCATCGCCGCGATGTTCATGACACCCAGAGGGAGAAGGACAAGGAAGAGGAGCCAGCAGCAGCCCAGACAGTAGACGCCGTGCTCCAGGCCCATGCGAAAGGCACCGCCATAGCCCTCCCGCCAGGAGGTGAGGATGAAGTGAAGGGGACTCCGGCACTTCGACAGGCAGGAATGCTTCAGAGGCGAAAGCTGGTACAGGCCGGCCAGCACCAGGAGCCCGCCGCCGATACGTGCGGCATGATTCATCAGCCAGTACGAGTGCCTGGCCTGCGCCTCCACCATCGCAGCGGCACCGTACGCCAGGACACCAAACAGCGTCCAGATCACGAGGTAGGCACCGACGAATACCCAGGTGGGGACGAACGCCTGACCGTGTTGACGTTTGCCGGCGTGGACGCGGGCGTACGTGAGGATCATCGGCGCCGCCGCCGGGAACATCATGGCCACCATCATGAGGACCCAGAGCCCGACAAACGGCGCGGCGCCCATGCCCATCGCGGGGCCCATCATGGGCGCCCCGGCTTCAGCCGATTGCCGGATGAGGCTGACCCAGGCCGCGCCCGCCAGGCCGAGCAGCACGGCGAGAATCAGATTGCGTTCGCGTTCCAGGGGGGATGGGAACCCGCCTGCCGTGTGCGCATGCCCGCCCCTCTGCCCCGGAACGCCGTCCGGCAACGACTCCACCATCGCGCTAGAGTCTTCGACAAGCTCCCCTTCAAACCCTGTGCGAAGGACGCGGGATCTCACCGTCATTCCAACCGATCGCGTCTCTGGCCGACGGTCGCCACGTCATGCCAATTCGGGTTAGTGGGGCCGTATATTCGTAGGGCCGGAGCTGTCCCGGCTGGGACGGATGGCGAGCGCCAAGGTCGGCCACAACGATCGACCCTACGATTCATGGCACAATCCGAGCGAAGTGGTTATTGTATTGATTGATATGAGGAATCCGGCTGCAGATCCAATATTAACCCGAAACCGGCGGCATTTGGAGTGACCTCATGGTACGTTTGATCGACAAAGACGCCAGGGATGGGCCTCAGAACGCGACACAGGAGTATTTGCTCGGTCCGCCAATAACTGCACAAAAGGTGAAGTTATTGGCGAAGGGCAATTTCTGGGGTTCCGGAGAGGTTTTTGCGCCACCGTCGGGGTCCCAAACGTATACGACTCGTGTTCACCAGAAACCACCTGACTCGGTTTGGTGGCGTCTTCCTGCTCCATCGCTTCTTCCAGCGGCTGCGCTTGCGCCGACGGTTCCATGGAGATGTGGACTTCCCGCAGCGCAACAACACCTACACTATTCCCGAGATGCTGTTGGCTTTGCTGTATCCGATCATCTTGGGGCTCGGACGGGTAGAGACCACCGAACTGCTGCGGCGCAATGGCGTCTTCCAGGCGCTCACCGGGTTGCCGGCCTATCCCGATCCCACCACGTTGCGCCGGTTCCTTCGACGCTTCGCCCTTCGCGGCGTACCCAAGCTCCGTCGCCTCCACGATCGGTTGCTTGCACGGATATGTCAGCGGCCCCGGCCCTTGCGACGGGTGCTCCTCGACTTGGACTCCACGGTGCTGACCCTGTACGGGCATCAGGAGAAGGCGCGCCTGGGTTACAATCCTCGTCAGCGAGGCCGGCCCTCGTATCATCCGCTCGTGTGCTTCGAGGGGCAGACCAAGGATTTCTGGCACGGGGAACTCCGCCCTGGCGATGCGTACACCGCCACTGGAACGGTCTGGCTCCTTCAGGCATGCTTTCGGAAGCTGCCCGCTACGGTGCGTCAAATCAGGGTGCGCGCGGATGCAGGATTCTTCGATTACAAGGTGGTCCGAGCCGTCGAGGCCTCCAAGGGGAAGTTTGTCATCGTGGCCCGGCTCACAAGCCCCCTCAAACGGCTGATCCCCGGACTGCCGTACACCGAAGTCCGGTCGGGCCTGGCGGTTGCCGAATGTCAGTATCAACCCCCTGGCTGGCCCCACCCCTATCGCTTTGTGGTCGTGCGCAAGCCTCTCCCAGAGGAGGAGAGCGCGCAGACCACGCTCTTTACCATGGGCCGGTACAGCTATCACGCCTTCGTCACCAATCTCCGCATCTGGCCGCTTGCCGTGTATCGGTTCTACAACGACCGGGCCGCCGTGGAGAACATCATCAAGGAACTGAAGGCCGACTATCCTCTCGCGAAGATCCCTACCGGTCAGTTCGCGGCCAACGAAGCGTACTTCCATCTCTTGCTCTTTGCCTACAACCTGGTCAACTGGTACAAGCGCCTCTGCCTCCCGGCAGAGTACCACGCGATGACCTTGGGCACGTTACGCCGTCGGCTTCTCATGCTTCCTGGAGAGTTCGTTCGACCCAAACAGATACCGACACTCAGATTGCCTGCGTCTCTGGAGCAGGACGCCATCATCCATGCGCTCAATCGCATCGATCGGCTCAAAACTTGACATTTTTCACGCCGGATCCGGGATTAAATGAAAAGGAGGCCGGCCCATGCTATCACCAAGTGGCGGTCAGGGTTTCATTTCGCTAGCGGGCGAAGGCAAATCGTTCCAGGCGCTGGGCGCTACGTGGGTTTTCAAGTCCCTCGGCGAGCAGACCGGTGGAACACTTGAAACCTTTGAGTTGTTTTTCCCTCCCAGCGTTCAATTGCCCACCCACGTCCATCGGCAGTTCGATGAAGCGATCTACGTTCTGGAAGGCGAACTCACCGTCCGGGTCGGTGACCGCACTGTCACTATGCGCGCTGGCTCGTTCGCCTTCGTTCCTAGAGGCACAGTCCACCGTGTTGAAAACGGTGGAACGTCTCCAGCTAAGATCCTGCTCTGGGAGGCACCAGCGCCTAGCATTGACAAGCTCCTGGAAGAGATGAACCAACTACCTCCTGGCCCGACTGATATGGGTAAGCTCCTTCCCGTCCTGCTGAAGTACGACATCGAGCTGGTTGGCGGTTCGTAGGGCCACAGCCTGGGAGACGCTTCGCTCTCGGCCTCGTGGGGCAAGGATAGTTGGTTAGTGCCCGTGCCATCTGTAAGAGTTCACAAATGGGGTGGCGAGTTTGCCGGGCGGGGTCTACAAGATGCCCAGGGGCGTAGCGTATGAAAGCAATAGTGAGAATCAGCTCTCAATACGCCGCGCCAGAGTCGAGGTTTTGGGCACTTGCTCGCGGGTTTGTCTCCCCAAGTGTGAACTCCTTACTGCCATCTCCCTGACAGCAACTTCAAGTTCGTCATCCCACGCAGCGGAGATACCAGCCGAAAAAGTCTCCCTCCAGAAAGTTACGAATACCGAGGCGAGCGAAGAGACCGCCATCCTCCAGGTCGCTGAGTTTTTCCTGGAGTTCTGTACTCGATAGCGCCGGCAGGTCAGTGATTACAGAGGAGCCCGAGTGCCCGGCGTGTAAGGAAGTGGGTTGGCAGCAAACAGCTTCATCGGCGTGGCGTAGTTGGGAGGTGTTCAAATGTTCGTCAACGTCGGCCGCTTTCGTTTCCGCCCGATGGGCCAGGACGAGCAGCAACGCCTGATGCAGCGCATCGAGCAGGACGTTCCACCGATAGCTCGGGAGAGCCCCGGCTTTCGCGGCGTGTATTTCGTCCGCCCGAGCGACGACGAGGTGATGGCCGTCTGGCTCTGGGACAGCCAGGCGGACTGGGAGGCGGCGCTGGCTCGGTTCGGACCCTTGCTGCAAGAATACGTCATCCCTAACCTGACTCAGCCTCCCGAGCGCGTTGGCGGCGAGGTCGTCATACAGGTCACGCCCTGATGCCTGGGCGGGGCGCTTCCGGCGCCTGGCGCGACTGCGAGCGGCTGCCGGAGACGCTGCGGGGTCCCCACGCCCCGTCCTGACCAGGTCTTGGCCGGTTGGCCCGGGGCTGCCCAGCTGACCTGGCCTGTGAGTCCCTTCCTTCGCGCCGCCCGCTCAGCCGCCAACGCGTGCGTATCCTCGGCGTGAGGCGAGAGTCTACAACACACTCGGTCTGGCTGATACCCGCGACCTCAAGGACGCGATGGCCTAAGCGTCGCGCCCCTCTATTAGCCGAGCCAGATTCCTTAGGGACGACTCCGTGCCGCGTTCATTATCCTTCACGCTTATTCTTGCCGGAATGCCCTCATGGCGAACCGTGATTTGTGTTCCGCCAGGCGCGTCCTTCAAGGCGAAGTGGATTTTCATCTCTCCTGCCAGCAAATGGTCGTCGCTCTCGAATGCGGCTCCGTAGACAACTGCTTCGTCCTCCCGCATCTCCAAAATTGCGAGATGGAATCGGCGCGTATCCTCTGGCCTGGGTCCGTGAGAAATTTCCATCCGTAGGCTTCTGCTAACGTGATCGTACCCGATTATCCTCGATGACGTGCCCTCAGGCTGAAGGCATTTGGCCAGAGCCTGGATGTCTGCGACGGTGCTGTAGACCTTTGTTCGTGGGGCTCTAATCAGCCTGGTCGTCGTAGATTCGGCCATCTCAATACTCCTATCGAGGAGGCGATCCTCGGCGTGAGGCGAGTCTACAACACTTCATGGGGCAGGCGCGCCGGTTCAGGCCCGCCGCGTCTGCGAACGCAGGAAGTCCAGGTCTTCCCGCACGGCCTGCGTGTGCGGATGGTCCTCGCCGAGGGATCGCCGGAAAATCCCCAGCGCCCGTTCGTAACACGCCTGCGCCTCCGCCAGGTTCCCCAGGTCGTGCAGCACCGCGCCCAGGTTGTTGAGGTCCTTCGCCACTTCCGGATAGTCGGGCCCGTACACCGCCTCGTCAATCCGCACCGCCCGCTCGAGGTGCGCCTTCGCCTGCGCCAGATCCCCCAGGTCCTGTAAGACCCGGCCCAGGTTGTTCGCAATGGCAGCCACATTGGGATGGTCCGGCCCGTACGCCGCTTCATCGATGTGCAGCGCCCGCTCAAAACATGCCCTGGCCGCCTGGAACTCGGCCCGGCTCCGCAAGTAGGCCCCCACCTGATTCAACAGGCGGCCCACGGGGTCGGCCGTCACGACGAGCGACTCGACATGGCCGAGCGCTGCCAGTGCGTGAGCGAGCAGGCCAGAACACGCGGGCCACTGGCCCACGTCGCCGACATCATCGGGAAACGCGGCATTCACCAGCCGCACGGCCACGTGAGCCCACGTCTTCCGCTCGTCCTCGGGCAACCGGTCGCGCGCCGCGGCCTGCACCAGGCGGTGGGCGCAAAGGGTCTCGCCGGCCGCGATGAGGGAGTACCGACGCAGTTCCAGCACCGCATCGTCCAGGACAACCGGGTCCCCGAGCGCCTCGGCGGCAGAACCCTCCAATGCCTGGGCGGCCGCGTCGCCAAAGATCTCCCGGGGAATGCCATCGGGCGCCAGGAACGCGCACACGTTGAGCAGCATCGCCGCCCACGGCGTCTCCTGCTCCACCCGCCGGAACGCGATCTCCCAGGTGGTGGTCACGATCGCGGGATCGTCTGGGGGACGGGCCCCCCGGCGCAAGAGGTCCTCCCGGCGCGCGCGGAACAGCAACAGGTAGCCGGCGAGGGTACCCTCCGTCGCTGCGATGTATGCCCCCGCCTGCTCCAGCGCCAGAGGCAAATCACCCAGTGCCCCCGCCAGCGCTGCCGCCGCGGCCTCGTCCGTCTGCCCCGTCCGCTTCAACAGGAACTCCACGGCCTCGGATCGGATCATCACCGGCACGTGCACCGGCTCCGCCAGCCCCCGCCAGTTGGGATCCCTGGAGGTGACGATCACGTGCCCGGTCCTCGCATCGGGCAGGTAGCCACGCAGGTCCTCCGGGTCGCGAACGTCGTCGAACACGATCAGCCATCCGGTGTGCTGCTCCAGCCACCGGCGCACCGCCGCGACGATGACCGCCTGCTCCGCCGCCTCGCTTTCGGGCAGCGTCAGTTCGCGGGCCAGGCCGGCGTAGTCCGCGGCCAGCACCACCGGCTCCTCCGCCCGCACCCACCACACGACGTCGTACGCTCCCGCATGCCTGTACGCGTGCTCTACGGCGAGCTGCGTCTTCCCCACCCCATCCGGGCCGTGGATCGCCTGCACCAGCGCCGTGGAACGGCGAGACGTGAGCGCGGCGTGAAGCTGCGCAACCAGCTTCTCACGGCCGGTGAAGTGTGGATTGCGCCGATGCGGTACGTTCCAGACCGACGGCATGAAGAAGATCCTTCTCGATCGAGGCCATTAGTGAGGGAAAGCCTCCCCCTCGTGGTTACGGTTCGACGCGTTGACGCTCTTCCTCTCTCCGGCATCGCCTGCGCACCGGCGGGGCCGGTCCCGCTGACCCCCGTGATCGATTGCTGCTGGCTGGTGCGAGAGCGGGTGGCGTGTTGATGGCAAGAATCTTGCTTGCGACTGGTGGCCATCAACAGATGCCCTGCGTCTGCGATCACAGGATCCTGCGGGCGCCGGGGGTGCCCGCCTCATCCTGCCGGTTCTGTGAGGGACGGGCCAGGCGCGATGCCGCGCTGGTCGACCACGTGAGGGAGGAAGGCTAAGGGGTAACAGGGGGGCATGTGCAAGTTCTCCGAGCCCGAATACCCGCAGTCCTGCCCGCGGTGTGGAGGTGTCCTGTACGGGCCCCCTGACGCCGCGTGGTCGGACGGCGGGGAGTTCCCCTATGGGGACTTCCCACATATCGATCGGTTGCGCCGATGACCCGCCGGGCCACCGTGAAGCGGTTCGTGGACATCCTGGCCGACCTGGAGCGAACCGTCGCGCTCATGCGAGGTCTGCTGGACGGCAGGGACGGCACGACCTGGGACATGATCGCCCAGCGCCTGCGGAGCCACGCCTACTATATCGAGCGCCGCGCCGGCGGCTGGCCATCGCGCCCCCGCAGACACTTGAAAGTCCACAGGTAAGCACACCGTCCCACGCCTGAAGTACGCCGCGCCGTTTGACGTAATGACTAATTCTGGTTATCATATAGTCATGAGACAGGTGCGTATCGCGGAGCTGAAGGCCAGGCTCAGCGAGTATCTTCGCGCCGTGCGCCGCGGCGAAACCATCGCGGTCTTCGACCGCGAGACACCCATCGCGCAGATCGTGCCGGTGCGGGCGTCATCCGCGCTGCGGATCCGCAAGCCGGCGCCGGGCACGCCCCCGCCCAATCGCGTCCCTCTGCCGAAACCTGCGAAGCTGCCCATCGACGCCGTCCAACTGCTGCTTGAGGAAAGGCAGGGACATCGGTGATCGCGTACGTCGACGCCTCGGTCCTGCTGAAGGTCGCCCTTGGCCAGCAGAACGCGCTGCCGGAGTGGTGGCAGATCGACCGGGGCGTGTCCAGTGCCCTGGTCACGACCGAGTGTCTGCGCACGCTGGATCGGCTGCGCCTCCGCGCGAGACTCTCCGACACCGAAGTGGCCACACGCCGCGCGACGCTCCTCGCGCTGATCGCCTCACTCGAACTGGTCGAAATCGATGCGGTCGTCCTCGATCGAGCGGCCCAGCCGATGCCGACGGAACTCGGCATGCTCGATGCGATCCATCTGGCCACGGCCCTCCTCTGGAAGGACCTGACGCACACGCATCTGACCATGGCGACCCATGACACCGCCCTCGCGCTTGGTGCCCAGGCCCACGGCCTTCCCGTCGTGGGGGTCCAAAATCAGAGGCCTGCATGACCTCGGCCGGCGCCGTCCTGCCCACCTGATCCTGGCCTGCGGCCCGCTTGGCCGCGCTCGTGCTGCCGCCGGTGATCTGGCCGCCGTGAGTGTGGTGTCGCCTACGGAGACGCGGGGGAAGTGTGGCATTCACCTGAAGGTCCACTTCGATCTCCTCCGCGTGGTCGTACCAGTCGCTCAGCGCGTCGTAGATCTGCGCCAGCGTGAGATGGAGGTACATCCGGTGCAGCTCCTCGGCAGAGTGTCCCTGGCAGCCGTACCCGACGAGCACCCACACGGGAACACGAGTGCCCGCACGGTCGCAGCGCCGCCTAGTACATCCGGGTCAGTTCCTCCACCCAGCGCGTGTTGCCTGCCTCTGTGACGATTCGGATGGCGCCAACATGGGGCGCGTACCAGGTGGTCTCGATGTGACGGAACTGCCTCACCCCATCGGGCCCCGTCGTGGTCCGCCGCGTGTCCCGCACGACCTTCACGGACCGCGGGAAGGTTCCCGCCGGGACTCTCATCACATCGTTGAGGCTGTCGATCCACGCCCGGCCCTCCGCCACGAATTCGTAGCCGGGCAGGTTTGCCAGGCGAGGGGGTGCCCACCATTGCTCCCGGATCTTCCACTCTTGGCCCGCCACGGGAGGAAACGGCAACAGCAGCAGGGGCCGCGGCGGCTTGCGGCTCCATGAGGGGACGCAGACCGGGCAGCTGCCGCTGCGGTAGTACAGACCGTTGGAATCCAGGTAGTACAGTTCTTGAGTAACATCCCTCCGGATCTCGTAGAACAGCGCGCCCCCAAAGTTCTCGAAGTCCCGAAAATACTCCGTGAACCCCCTGGGCTCGCTTCCATCGCTGCCACGCCGGACCCATGACTTATGAGGGCCGTGCTTTGGCAGAACCGGCCCGGCATATTCGAGCCCGGTGACGTAGAGTGCCCGCTGTCTCGGGCCGTCACTGCGCCGGGCGGCTGTGGCCACGTCCTGCACCAAGTTGATCGGCACGATGCCACCGATCCGCTGCTGGAAGCCGATGCCAAAGGTAGCAAGACCGATCACCCGGCCCTGCCGGTCGATGGCCGGTCCTCCGCTGTTGCCCGGCGCCATCACCGCGTCGGTTTGGATCCACCCCGCCCGGACGGCGCTGACGATACCGCGTGTCACGGAGACCACTTCCGTTCCCACGCCCCCGGGATAGCCGAGGATCAGGATGTCCTGGCCCTGCCGTACGGTGCCTGAATCGCCAAAAGGCAGCACAGGGAGGTTGGAGGCGTTGATTTTTAGCACGGCGACGTCGATGCTCCGCTGGAACGCGCTGCCCGCGTACTCTTCCAGCCTGCGGTAGTCGACCGTGGCGGCGGGGAAGGAGCGCCCGCCGGGCAGCGTGACGCTGACCTCCCTGGCCCCCTCGATCACATGCTGGTTGGTCAGGATCAGACCTGAGGCATCGTATACGAAGCCCGAACCGCGGCTCGTCCCACCCAGCACCGATTTCGTATTAATCACTGCGACGGCTGCTCTGGCGCTTGCGATAATCTGCTCCACCTGCGCGTGAGCCGGTGGGATGGAGGGGACAGGCAAAAGGCCGATCAGGCCCCAAATCACTGCAGCCATGACAAGAACCTGGCGCACAAGCCGCACCTCACGTCACCTCCTTGGGGCCTGGTGTTGTGGCTAGTAAGTTCGATCATGTATTTGTTGGCCCCTGTGCTCAGGCGACGACGTGCAAGGGTTCCGGTTCCGTAAGCCTCGCCATGCATCCCGGCCTCTCCGCCCAGCAGGCCCGGCGCAGGAAGTGGAAAACCACCGCGCGTTGGATCCGCGGCGATCAGGGGGGCATCAAGGGTGAAGAGGGTGAACGATCCCTGGCGTGGCGCGCCTGGGCGCGCAGCGCCGCGGTCTTCTCCACGTCCACCGTCCGCGTCGATGGATCGATGACTACCCCGTAATCCCGCGCCGCCACCTCCAGCGACACGACCTCGTCCAGCCAGTCGTCCAGTACCTCCTGCGGGTCCCGGGCCAGCGGATCGCCCCACCCCCCGCCCCCACCGCTCTGGGCGAACAGCAGGGAGCCGCGGGGCAGCGGCTCGGCCAGACAGCACTCGGTCACCTTCAGTTCGTCAGGCGCACCTTCCCGGATCAGCCAGTAGTTGCCCGCGCCGCGCTTCCCGCCCGCGTAGCCGGCCAGGCTGTGCCGGTAGGAGCCGTTGTAGATGGTGACGCGCATGTCGTCGGTCTGGCGCCGCCGGAAGTGCAAAGCCGGCGCCCCGCGCCACCGCCCGGGCGCCGCCGTGTCGGTGGCGTACTCGGCCAGGTAGTAGAAGTAGGGAAACTGCAGCTCGTACATCTCTAGCGGCGGCAGGCGCAGCGCGCAGAAGGTGGCGGCCCACGCCCCCCACCCGTCGGTCCCGTGCGCGCCTCCCGCGGACATGGGGGTGGCGTTGAGGTCTCCGCTGATGAAGTACCGTCCCGTGCGGGAGTCCACGCCGAAGCAGCGCGCGTTGTTGAGGTCGCACGCCGCGGTGCCCACCCGCTCGGGCACCACCTGTTCGAACGCCTTCATCACCGCGTCGATGATGGTGGTGCCGGGGACGAGGGTGCAGTGGCCGACCGGCGCCGGCGGCCGCGGCTTCACCACGCTGGCCTCCGGCAGGACCATGCGGATCGGCCGGAAGAAGCCCGAGTTGACGGGGATGTCCGGGCACATGGCGGTAATCGCCGTGAAGACCTGGGAGGCGGAGTTGCCGGGCGGGCTGTTGATGAACCCCTCCACCTCCCCGCTGGACCCGGTGAAGTCCACGGTCAGGCTATCGCCGTGGATGGCCACGGTGACGTGGATGGGGACGTCGCGGTGACCGGCGTAGTCGTGGTCCACGTACTCCACGTGATGATAGGTGCCGTCGGGCCACTGGTGGATGCGTGCGCGGAGCTGCACCTCCGAGTAGCGCAGGATGTACTCCACGCTGGCCTCCACCGCCTCCGCGCCGTACTTGCGGATCAGCTCCTCGATGCGGCGGTGACCTACCGTGCACGCCCCCACCATGGCGTGCAGGTCACCCCGCACCTCGTGCGGCACCCGTGTGTTGGCCAGGATGACCTCCCACAGGTCCCGCACGGGGGTGCCCTGATCCACGATGCGGACCGGCGAGATGCGGAACCCCTCCTGCCAGACCTCGCGGGCGTTGACGTTGTAGCCGCCCGGCACGGGCCCGCCCACGTCGTTGATGTGGCCGCGCACGCAGGGAAAGAAGGCGGGGCGGTCGGGCCCCGGGGTCCCCGAAGAATCCGTCGGGGTGGGGATGAAGATCGGCTTCATGATGGTCCAGTCGGGACAGTGGGTGCCCCCCATGTAGGGATCGGCCACCAGGAAGACGTCGCCCGGGCGGATGTCGTCGCGGAAGTAGCGGAAGACCATCCGCACCGACTCCAGGGAGGCGAAGATGTGCACCGGCACCGCCAGGTCGCGGGCCAGCAACTGCACGTCCGGCATGTCGGACGCCAGCGCGGCGCCGTCGCGGTCGGGACCGGCCTTCGCGAGGTCCGGCGCCGCGGTCCACCCCGCGTCCCGCGGCGCACCGGAGTCGAGCCCCGCGGCCCCCGGAAAATCCTGCGGATTTTCCGGGGTGGGGCGTAATCCCGGCGGATTTCGCGGGGTAGTGTAGAAGACGCCGCACGAGTAGTCGTGGTTCAGCGTGAAGATGGGCGACATCGCCGTGTTCTCCACGGTGGCGCTCATCTCTTGAGAGACAGTCTCCAGGTAGTTGCGGCAGATCTCCGCGGTGATGGGATCGACGGCCGTCTTCATGGCTCCGCTCTCCTCAGCCCCTCCTCCAATGCCCTCGCCTCGGCCACCAGCTCCGGACGCAGGCGCAGCATCGCCGGGTCCACCATCGCGCCATAGGATGCCGCGCCCTCCGCAGACCACCAGCCATCGGGGTCGGTGCGGAGACCCGCCTGAGCCAGGCACCCGCCGATCGCCCGCCTGATGGCCCGCGCCGTCAGCCACGGCGACAGCGCCGTCATCGCGGGCAAGGTTGCGCTCGCAATCGTCCCCTCCCCCGCCTTCACGGCCACAACCGGCAGCGCGCCGGCGTGGCACGGGAAGCCTGGCAGCGTGCCCGCCAGCGCCGACAGCGCGCAGTCCAGCGTGTGGGCGGGCGTGCTGTTGAGCGGGGACTCTTCCTGCGGGTCGGATGCGGAGAAGTCCAGGGTCGCGCCGCCGCGCGCGAGGGTAAGCGCCAACCGCACCGCGGGACCGGGGCGCCCTGCGGGCTGCCCGGCGTCCGCACCTCCTCCGACCGGGTGTCCCGCGGCGGGCCGCTCTACCCTCGCCTCTGCCGCGTATTCGCCGGGCCGCACGCGCGCCAGCGCGTCGCGTGCTGCCTCCCGCGCCTGCTCCAGCGATGTCCGCTCCGGCGCGCGGTCCCCTAAGACTATCGCCACGCGGTCCGCTTCCCCGCGCATCGCGTCCAGCAGCCGGCGCAGCAGGCGCGGGGTGCGCGTGTTGAGGGCGAGCAGGTCGAGCGCCTCCCGGCGCGGCATCCCGCCCACCGCGATCCGCAACGGCACAAAGCGCGCGCCCTCGCCCCACGTGTCGAAGGCCGCGGGAGCGATGCCCCCGGCCTCCGCGCCACCGACGTCGGGCAGCCGGGCCCGCACCGCCACGGCGCCGCCCGCCGCTGATCGCACCAGCGTGAACTCGCCGACGTGCACGCCGCCGCAGAACGGATCGTTGGTGACCGCGGCGTCGCCGTCTCGCCAGTCGCCGGCGAAGAAGTCCAGCACCGCCCGCGCGCAGATCCCGAGCGACGCGGGACGGCGGCCGTCGCTGGCCGCCAGGCACATGCCGTCCGCAGGCACGTAGCCTATGGTGGGCGCCATGAAGGAGGGCCCCGCGCCGGCCAGGCGCGCCGCGGCCTCGCGCAGCACCGCATGGAGGGCGGGGATGGTGGTCATCGCGCGTCCCCCACCGCGATCACGTACACGCCGTGGGCGTTCAGCGACGCGGCGTCGCCGGGGTACAGCACCAGCGTCGTGTGCGGCTCCTCGATGACAGCCGGGCCTTCCACGCGCAGGTCGGGTGCGATGCGCTCGCCTGCGTACACGGGGACGTCCACGAAACGATGGCGGCCGTCTTCCCCGGGGAACGCCGCCGGCCGGCGTCCCTTGACCGCGGACCGGGCATCGCCGCCATCGCCCGCGGGTGGCAGCAGCATCTTGGCCCGCACGCCCACGAGATCCTGCCGCAGCGTGAGCACTTCCACCGGCCGCTCCGGCATCTGAAAGGTATAGATGCGCTCGTGCAGGTCGTGGAAGGCGGCGATCGCCGCCGCCCAGTCCTCCGCGGTCACGGTGCCGCCGCGGTTGGGGATGGGTACCGTCAGCTCGTGCACCTGCCCCACGTAGCGCAGGTCGGCGAAGGTGCGGGGCTCGATCCTGAGCACATCGGAGCCGCCGACCGACGCCGCGTCCTCCTCCACCATGCGCCGGAAGATCGCCGTCATCGCCTCCGGGTCCGCCGCTTCCACCGGGCGCGCGTACGGCGCCTGGCGCGAGACCTTGAGATCGGCCAACAGCTCCCCCAGCGCGCAGAAGACCGCCGCGGTCTTGGGCACCAGAATCGTGCGAATCCCCAGGTCCCGCGCCTGCACCGGTGCGTGGATGGCCGCGGCGCCGCCGAAGGCCATCAGCGCCAGGTCGCGCGGGTCGTGGCCGCGCGCCACGGAGACGTAGCGCATCCCGTTGCTCATGTTGTTGTTGACGATCCGGGAGATGCCCAGCGCCGCGTCGAACAGGCTCAGCCCCAGGGGCTCCGCGATCCGGCGGGTGACCGCCTCCTCCGCCGGCTGGCGGTACAGTGGGATGCGTCCGCCGAGGAAGTACTCCGGGTTGAGATAGCCCAGCACCAGGTTGGCGTCGGTGACGGTGGGCTCCCGCCCTTCGCGGCCGTAGCACGCCGGGCCCGGATTGGCGCCGGCGCTCTGCGGGCCCACCCGCAGCGCCCCACCCCCGTCGATCCAGGCGATGGAGCCGCCGCCCGCGCCGATGGTGTGGATGTCCAGCATGGGCAGCCCGATGCGGTAGCGGGCCACCCAGGCGTCGGTGCGCACCTGCGGCGTCGCCCCGCGGATCAGGGAGACGTCGTAGGAGGTGCCGCCCATGTCCACGCCGATGACGTCCCGGTGGCCGCACGCCTCGCCCACCGCGGCCGCCGCCACCACGCCGCCCGCGGGCCCGCTGAGCAGCGCACCCGCGCCAAACCGTCCCGCCACCTCCGGCAGCACCATGCCGCCGTGCGACTGCATGACCAGCAGGCGGCCGGGGAAACCCTGCGCCCGCAGCTCGCCGATCAACCCCTCCACGTACCGGCCCAGCACCGGGCTCAGGAATGCGTTGACCAGCGTGGTGCTGAAGCGCTCGAACTCCCGGATCTGGGTGAGCACGTCGCTGGACAGGGTGACGAAGGCGGCGGGGTGGCGCGCGGCGATGATCTCCCCGGCCCGGCGCTCGTGGGTGGGGTTGACGTGTGACTGGAGGAAGCAGACGGCGTAGGAGACAATCCCCTCCGCCCGCAGCCGGTCCACGGCCCGCGCGATTTCGTCGTCGGCCAGCGGGGTGACCACGTGGCCCTGGTAGTCGATGCGCTCAGTGATCCCGATGCGGTACCGGCGCCGGACGATGGGGCGCGGCGGGGGAAGGCGGATGTCGAACAGGCTCTCTTTGTACCCGCGGCGCAGCTCGATGACGTCGCGGAACCCGCGCGTGGTGAGCATGCCGGTGGGCACGCCCTTGTGCTCCAGCATGGCGTTGGTGACGACGGTGGTGCCGAGGTGGATCACCTCGGTCCGGGCCAGGAACTCCCGTGGCGCAAGCCCGTGGTGCGCTGCCATCAGGCGGACGGCGTCCATGACCGCCACCGACTCCCGGCCCGGGGTCGATGGCGTCTTCCCGTAATGGAAGGGCTGCGCCGATCCGCCTGACGCCGCCAGGCTGCAGGTCAGCCCGGATTCCGCCGGGGCGGGACTCCCCGTGACGACGAAGTCGGTGAAGGTGCCCCCGACGTCGATGCTGACCCGAAACGCCATGGAAGAACGCAGCCCCTCACCCTGACCCTCTCAAACCAGCGCCGGCAACCCCGGCCATCGGACAGCCGTCCTCCGCTGGTTTGAGGCGGTCACCCAGCCCTCTCCCCTCCTGGGGAGAGGGGGTCCCGGCCCTCAACGGGACAGCGACAGCAGGCGGTAGTTGGGCACGCCAATGCTGAAGGGGTTCCACACGTAGCCCGCCAGCGTCTCGCGGCGGGTCACCGGCCACTTCATCTGGGCCGCCCACAGGGCCGGCACGTCGTCGCGCAGGATGCGCTGGATGCGCACGTACAGCGCCTTGCGCCGGGCCACATCCGTGGTGGCCACGGCCTCGTCCAGCAGCTTGTCCAGCAGCTTGTTGCCGTAGTACATGCCGTTGGCGCCGCGGGCGCCGGTCAACTCGCTGTGATAAAGGCGCCGGATCTCGAAGTCCGGGTCGTCGATCCCGTAGCGGCTCACCCACACATAGATGTCCGGCCCGCGGGCCCGATCCCAGATCGCCCGCAGGAAGGTGCCGCCGTCGGGTTTATCGTCGATGGTGGCGCGGACGCCGATCACGGCCAGGTTCTGCTGGAGAATCTGCGCCAGCCGGGTCAGCCACCACCCGAACGCCGAGATGGTCTGAACGGTGACGTTGAAACCGCCCTGCGGGA
This sequence comes from Armatimonadota bacterium, assembly GCA_016210785.1. Lineage (GTDB taxonomy): Bacteria > Sysuimicrobiota > Sysuimicrobiia > Sysuimicrobiales > JACQTN01 > JACQTN01. The sequence continues at coordinate 1,914 of JACQTN010000141.1, read as the reverse complement.
AGCCCGCCTCGGCCATCAGCTTCCTGGCGCGCTCCAGGTCGCGCCGGTAGGGCTGCAGCGATTCGTCCAGCGCCCACACGCCGAAGGGGACCGGCCCCAGCGGCTGGCGGGCACGCCCGGCCACGACGCCGGTGATGAAGGCGTTGTAGTCGAAGACCTGGGCGATGGCCTGGCGCACCTTGCGGTTGGCCAGGGGCCCCGCGCTCTTCAGGCACAGGTGGATGATCTCGGGGTTGTTGACCTCCTCCTGCACCACCACGCCCGGCGCGCGGCCCAGCGCGTTGAGATCGTCGAAGGCGATGTTGTCGGCCAGATCCGCGTCTCCGGTCTCCAGCATCAGCCGCTGGGTGGCCGGCTCGCGCACCACGCGCAGCACGATGCGCTCCAGAAAGCCCCCCCGCCATCCGCGCCAGTAGCCGCGGTTCCGCGCATACGTGAGGTGCTGGCCGCGCACGTACTGCTCCAGCACGAACGGACCGGTCCCCGCCGTGTTGTTCCCGAACCATTGCATCCCCCAGTCCCCGCGCTGTTCGTAGCGCCGCCCGCTGGCCGGGCTGACCATCAGCGGCTGCTGGGTGAGGGCCGCCAGGAAGGGCGCGTAGGGCTCTTCGAGCGTGAGGCGGAGGGTGGTCTCGTCCACCGCCTCCACCGACTTCGGCTTCCTGATGCGGGCGGCGGGGCCGCGATTGAGCGCGAAGAGACGGTCAAAGTTGAACTTGGCTGCCTCCGCGTTGAAGGGCGCGCCGTCGGTGAAGCGCACGCCGCGGCGGAGCTTGAAGGTGTAGGTGCGGCCATCGGGCGACGCCTGCCAGGACTCCGCCAGGGCCGGCTCGAGCCCCACCCTGCCGTCCGGGCCCAGCGCATATTCCACCAGCGCCTCGTACGCCGGGCGCTGCCCGTACTGGGAGAAGGAAGAGTCCTGGACGTGGGGGTCGATGCTGATGGGTTCCAGCCGCACCGCGAAGACGAAGGGACGGGTGACGGGGCGCGCCGGCGCCGCCGCCGCGCCGCGCGGCAGCAGCAGCGGCGTCCCCGCCGAACCCACCAGCCCGGCCGCGCCTGCCAGCCCGGCGCCCACCGCCGCCGACCGCGCCAGAAACTCCCGCCGGCTCACCATGCCCCGCGCCTGTTCCGACACGCTCCCCCCACCTCCTTCGACACTTCTCCGCCCGCGCTTCTGCGGCCCGCCTGCCGTGCAGACTTCCGCCGGCCTTCGCCTTGCTGCCGAAGATGCCGAGGCTCCCCTGCCAGGCGCGCGCCTGACAGGGGAGCCTCGTGCGCTGACCTGACAGGGCTTACTGAGTTCTAGGCCGGGGGCTTATCCCCCTCCAGGTCCTTGTGAAACGGGACGACCCCGGGGATCAGCCACCGGTTCCACATCTCGTCGACCTTGCTCTGGAAGTAATCGATGTCGTCGTCGGTGAAGTGGGCAAACCGGCCCTGGCGCAGCAGGTAGTCCCGCACCGGCTGCCGCTTGTAACGCCCCTCCGCGAGCATCTTGGTCTTGCCGTAGAGCTTGAGCTTGTGGTCCTCCACCTCGTACAGCGGCCACACGCCGGTCATCACCGCCAGCTCACCGAGTTCGTGCGACTGGATGGGGTCGTAGTCCCAACCCTTGGGGCAGGGGTCGAGGGAGTGGACGAAGGTCGGCCCGCCGATGGTCAGCGACTTGCGCACGCGGTTCATCATGTCCACCGCATACGACGCGCAGACGGTGGCCACGTACCGGCACTCCGGGTGTCCCGCCGCCAGCATGGCCGCCACGTTCTTCTTCCAGCGCCGGTGCATGATCCGCTTGACCTTCCCGGGCGGGCTGAAGGTGGTGTGCGCGCCCCACGGGGAGATGCCGGAGACCTGGATGTCGGTGTTCGCGTACGACTCGTTGTCGTACAGGAGGATGAGCAGGTTGTACTC
>JACQTN010000125.1 GCA_016210785.1 Armatimonadota bacterium | reverse complement strand
GTGCACATCGATGTCGACCCCGCGAACTTCGGGCGCAACGCGCCGTGCCGGGTGGGCGTGACCGGCGATGCCGCGGCGGCCCTGCGCGTCCTCCTGCCCCGAATCGGCGGCGCGGGCGCCGGGCAGGACCCGGCCCCGGAGGTGGCCGTGGTGCGCGAGCGCGCGCACCGGGAGAGCGAGCGGTATCCCTTCTTCGCGCCCTACATCGAGGCCATCCGCGAGGTGGTGGCGCCGTCGGGCATCTTCGTCGGCGACATGACCCAGATGGTGTACACGGCCACCGCGACCTATCCCGCCCTGGCCCCGCGCACCTTCCTGTTTCCCGCCGGGTTCGGCACGCTGGGGTTCGCGCTGCCCGTGGCCATCGGCGCCAAGGTGGCCGACCCGCGACGGGACGTGGTGGCGGTGCTCGGGGACGGGGGGATGCTGTTCAACATCCAGGAACTGGTCACGGCGTGCGACGAGAAGGTGGGGCTCGCCGTCATCGTGGTCAACAACGGTGGTTACGGAGAGATCAAGCGGGCGCAGAAGCAGCGCTTCGGCGACCGCTACGTGGGCGCGGACCTGCACACGCCGGACTTCGTTGCGCTGGCCCGCGGCGTCGGCGCCGAGGGCGTGCGGGTGGAGGAGCCCAGGGAGCTGGGCGCCGCGGTGCGCGCGGCCCTGGGGCGGAACCGCCCGACGGTGATCGAGCTGCCGGCGCCCATGATCCTCGACGTCGCGAGGTAGGACCGTGGAAGTCGGACGACCGTGAAGATCGCGGCGGACCCCTGGCTCGCCAGGCGGTGGAAAGAGCGTCCCCGCGGCCTGCTTCGCCGTGCCGCCGACCTGCTGCGGCAGCGTGCCGTTCCCCTGCTGGTGTTCGGCCTGCTGGTGGCGCTGCTCGCCGCCACCTCTGCGCGGTTGGATCTGCGGCGCGCCGAGGAGCGCGGGCGCGTCGCGGTCGCGCGTCTTCTGCTGGCGCGCGCGGAGTTGACCCGCGCGCGCCAGCCCAACCTCCTGCACCGCACCCTGCTCTTCACGCTGGAAGCCGCGCGGAGCGTGAGCCCCGTCGAGGCGGAGCACGCCCTGCGCGGCATCCTGGCGCTGGTGGCTCCCAGGGTGGGCACCATGGTGCACAGCGGCGTCGTGGTGGCGGCCGCCTTCAGCCCCGACGGACGCTACGTGGCCACCGCGAGTTGGGACTCCACCGCCCGCGTGTGGGAGGTCGGTGGCAGGGAGGTCCTGCGCATCACGCACGACGCTCCGCTCCGTGCTGTCGTGTTCAGCCCGGACGGGCGCTATCTGGCCACCGCCGGCGGCGAGCGCGCCGCCTGGGTGTGGGAGGTGCGCGGCGGGCGGGAGGTCCTGCGCGCGCTGCACGCCGGCCGCGTGCAGGCTGTCGCCTTCAGTCCGGACGGACGGCATCTGGCCACGGCGGCCTGGGACGGGACGGCGCGCGTGTGGGACGTTGCCGGGAGGCGCGAGGTCGCGCGCTTCCACCACATGGGCCGGGTGCACGCGGCCGTCTTCACCCCGGACGGCCGGCACCTGGCCACCGCGGCCGGGGATGATACCGCCAGGGTGTGGGAGGTGGCCGCGGGCCGGCAGGTTGCGCGCATGCTCCACCAGGGCGCCGTGCAGGCGCTGGCCTTCGGTCCTGAGGGCCGGCACCTGGCCACGGCCAGCCTCGATGGCACGGCCCGCGTGTGGGAGGTATCCAGCGGCCGGGAGATGACGCGCATGGGCCACGACGGCCCCGTGCAGGCGGTAGCCTTCAGCCCGGACGGTCGCACCGTCGCTACCGCCAGCGACCGCATCGTGCGGGTGTGGGACGCGGCGGTCGGGCGGAGGATCGCCCGCATGTTCCACGCGGGCACCGTGCACGCGGTGACCTTCAGCCCTGACGGGCATTTCCTGGCCACGGCGGCCGCGGACGCGACCGCGCGGATCTGGGAGCCCACGCGCGGCGACGAGGTCCTGCGCCTGACGCACGACGGGCCGATCTGGGTCGTGGCCTTCAGCCCCGACGGGCACCACCTGGTGACGGCGGGCGGCGATCGGCAGGTCCGGTTGTGGGCCCTGGTTAGCGGTCTCGAGGTGGCGCGCGTCTCCGAGGCGCAGGCCGTCGACGCGCTGGCCTTCGGCCGGCCTGACGGCCGCTACCTGGCCACGGGCAGCGGTCAGACCGTGCGCCTGTGGGAGATGCCGCCGGGCCGGGAAATCATCCGGGTGACCCACAAGGGACGCGTGCTTGTCCTTGCCTTCAGCCCAGACGGCCACCTGCTGGCGGCGGCTGGCGAGCGAGGGGTCCGCGTCTGGGCGGTGCCCGCCGGGAGCGAGGCCGTGCGGCTGGAGCATCAGGGCCGCATCCTGGGCCTGGCCTTCAGCGCGGACGGAAAGTACCTGGCCGCGGCCGGCGAAGACATGGTGGCCCGGGTGTGGGAGTTCGACGGCGGCCGGGAGGTGGCGCGCTTGCCGCACGATGCTGCCGTGCGGGCGGTGACCTTCAGCCCGGACGGCCGGCTGCTGGCTGCGGCCGCCGGACGAGCGGTGCGGTTGTGGGAGATCCCGGGCGGGCGCGAAACGGCGCGGCTCCTCCACGAGGAGCCCGTGTGGGGCGTGGCCTTCCATCCCGGCGGCCGGTCTCTGGCAGCGGGCAGCGATCGGCACGTGAGGCTGTGGGACGTGGGGCGCCGGCGGGAGGTCCAGCGTCTGTCCTGGAACGAGCCTGTGCGCGCGGTGGCCTTCAGCCCGGACGGGAAATACCTGGCCGCCACCGGGGACGGGCCCACCGCGGTGGTGTGGGAGGTGGCCGCGGACAGGCAGATCATGCAACCCTGGCACAGAGGCGCGATCCGGGCGGCAGCCTTCAGTCCCGACGGACGCTACCTGGCGACGGCCGGGGAGGACCGGATCGCCCGTGCATGGGCGCTGCGACTGCCGGAGATGATCGCGCAGGTGTGTGCGCGCGTCGGGCGCAACTTGACCCGCGAGGAGTGGCGCCAGCAACTGGGCACCGAGCCGTATCGCCCGACGTGCGCCGGCGTGCGGTGATCGAGCACGGCGCGTGCACGCGCGGCAACTGGCCCGCGCTTCCGCCGCACCTCCGATCTTCCGAAACCTCGCGCGCCGGTCGCCCGCAGAAACGCGTGGCCCGACGACATCACCGAAGGAGCGAAGAAACCATGAAAGCGATCATGCTGGTGGCGCACGGCGAGCCCGATCAACTGGTGCTGCGGGAGGTGCCCGTGCCAGAGATCGGTGCCGATGAGGTGCTCATCAAGGTGGCTGCCATCGGCGTCAACTACGCCGACGTGTCGTTGCGGCGGGGTCGGTACCCGACGGGGGGGCCGCCGCCCATCATTCCCGGCATGGAGGTCTCGGGCACCATCGAGCGGGTGGGCAGCGGCGTGCGGGGCCTGGCGCCCGGGCCGCGGGTGATGGCCATGACCCGGCGCTTCGGCGGCTACGCGGAGTACGCGAAGGCGGTGGAGGCTGACGTCATCGCCCTCCCGGAATGGCTCACCTTCGAAGACGGGGCGGCCTTCCCGCTGGTCTTCCTCAGCGCGTACCACGCGCTGTTCACCTTCGGCCACCTGCAGCCGGGCGAGCGGGTGCTGATCAATGCGGCGGGCGGCGCGGTGGGCACGGCGGCGGTGCAGCTGGCGAAGCTGCGGGGTGCCCACGTCATCGCCGCCGCCGGCGACGACGAGAAGCTGGCGCGGGTGAAGGCCCTGGGCGCCGACGACGTGATCAATTACCGCACATCCGAGCTGTCGGCGGAGGTGGAGCGGCGCACGGGGAAGGTGGATCTGGTGCTGGAGTCGGTGGGCGGGAAGATCTTCTGGGACAGCCTGGCCTGCCTGCCGCCCCTGGGGCGGATGGTGGTCTTCGGCACTGCCAGCGGCGAGATCCCCACCCTGACCACGCGCGACTTCAGCCGCCGCAACCTGACCATCGGCGGCTTCTCGCTCCCGGGGCTGATGGACCAGCGCGAGATGAGCGCGGCGGCGGCCAGCGATCTCCTGATGATGCTGCAGCGGGGAAAGATCCGGCCGGTCATCGGGCACAGGTTCCCGATGGAGAAGGCCGCGGAGGTGCACCGGCTGCTGGAGGGACGCCAGACGTACGGGAAGATCGTGATGCTGCCCTGAGGCGGGTGTCGGTACTGCGGCTACGAACTCGGGCACGACGGAGGGCTTCACGGTAATCCCGCGTCGGGCAATACGTGGAAGAAGTAGCGTCTCACCGACGCGCGTCGAGATCATCCAGCCCCGTCCGCTTCACCAGGCGCATGAACTGTCGCCGGCGCCGCCACCGCCGGAACGCCTCCAGCGGGTTGAGCATGCGACGGCGCCGGTGCGCCGCCCGAGACGTCCGGCGGCCGGCCGCGGGACGCGCAGGCCTGCGAGGTGGTACCGGCCGCCCCGGGCGTACCACCCGGCGACGCCCGAGCCCGCGAGGGCGAACGCGCCGAGCGGGAAGGGAAAAGAGAAGAAGACCAGGCCAGCCATCGCGCGCGCGCCTCCGGTCGAGGGGGTCCCTACCCCAAGTATCGCCGTCGCGGCCCGTCATCGTCCATCCGGGCCGGCAGAGTCTGCCGCGACGGGGGCCGTGCAGGGGTGACGCTGGTGCCGCCGAACAACGTCCCGGCGATGCGCTGCCCTGGGGGGACTCAAGATGAGTGACGCGGATCTCCTGGCGAAGTCAGCCGATGACCTCGATCTGGAAATCGGCCGGACTCTCCTTGCCGACCAGCTGGGGTCGAAGGATGTCACCGACAGCGAGGCGAAGGCGGCCGCGCGCCGCTGGCTGGCGGCCAACCTCGACGGATTTCGCCGTGCCGTCTGCACGAACGCCGTTGTCCGCGGCCAGTTGATGGCGCAGACCTCCAAGACGCGGAACGAGCTGTTCGCCGCGGTCCTGGACGCGCTGCTGAAAGTGGGCGGAGGCGGGATCGTGCCGGTGGCGACGCTGAGCGCCCGCTTGATCCACTACGGTCTCGACCGGCTGTGCGCGGAGCGTCCGGAAACGTCCGGGCCATGACCCCGCTGACTCTGCATGACGCGATTGCGATCGCCGGCGGGCTCGCCACCGCGGAGAACTGCCCCGGGGTCATCCCCCTCGACCACTTTGCCCAGCTCGGCGCGACCACGGCCTCCGTGGGGCAACACTTCGACCAGGTGCTGGTCCGGGCGAAACGGCGGCACCAGGGAGCCATCGCGCTCACCATGTCACCGTCGTTCTCCTGCCAAGTGCGGCCCCTGGGCGACGACCGATTCGTCCTCCTGGTGCCGTTGGGAATGCCCGCGCGCACGCGCGTCCTGGCCCGTCTGCTCCTGAGGTACTGGGGGCGCGAGCGGGGCGTACGCGTGATCCGATCGGCCCTCGACGACGTACCGGGCGATGCCGACGCGGTCCCGCCTCTGCTGAAGCCTGTCTTCCTGGAAGATTTCGAACCGGACACGTTTTGGGAACGGCTGCGCGAACTCGACGCGTCGATCGACACCGATCCACGCACCGAGCCGGACGTCCTCGAACTCGTCCACCTTGCGCTCGTCTATCTGCTCTCCCATGAGTTCACGCATGTTCTCCACGGCCACTTCGACCTGCTCGAGCGGGTGCGCTCCGGAGAGGTCGATCTCACTCGCGACGACGTCCGGCGCGGGATCGAGCTCGACGCCGACGACGGAGCCGCGGCGCTGTCAATGCTGATTCTGAAAGACGACGTCGACCGGGCCGTCGCCGCCGGACAGCGAGGGCAGTCGCAGGCCGTGGGATGGTTGAGGCTCTCGTATGTCGTGACGATGCTCTTCGCCATCACGGACGCCCATCGGAAGTTCCTGGGGGCGTATGAGCGGGGCGCCTACAACCATCCCATGGTGCGATGCGAGTTCTTTCTGGAGGCGGCGGGGCGTTCGCTCGATGCACCCAAGCGAGTGCGGGACACCTGGCTCGCCAACAGCACCGAGGGCTGGAAACGCTGCGTGCAGGCGCTCGACGACCTGAACCTGGACGCGTTGAGGGGCGATTTCGGCAAACTTCCCGAGGGCGTCCACCCGGCGCCGCTCCACACCCTGCTGTACAGCGCCACCCCCGTGGGCGTGACGGACCGGGCGACACTCGAGACCCTCATCGAGGCGCACCGGCTGGTGCACCGCATACGCGAGCATCTTCCGATTTTCCGAAAGTCTCCCGGCACCTGACGTCAACCCGCTGAAGTCGTGAGGCGCCGTTCCAGGCGGGCGACGCGGTGTCGCAACGCGTCCACGTCGCTCCCAGACGCCGGCGCCGTCCGGGCGAGGTGATTCGCGGCGGGCTTTTGCGCCAGGGCGACGTCTAATGCCCTGCGTGACGCCTCCAGGGCGGCGCACAGATCGCCCTTCAGGTGCTCACAGATCTTCGCCACCTCGACGTACGCCGCCGGTCCCCAGACCTCGAGGCGCGCCGTCTCCCGCTCCCACAGCGCCATCGCGTCCCCGGGCCGCCCGCTCCGCCGGTACAGCGACGCCAGCCGGCGGACCAGCCGGCGGTACATCCGCTGATCCCCTTCGTCCCGGATCGCCACCTCGTACGCGCGGATCGCGCCCGGGAGATCGCGGCGCAGGTCGCGCAGCGTGGCCAGGCCTGCCCAGTCCATCGGTCCGGCGGGCGGCGCGCCCGCATCCGCCAGGCAGCGAGCGAGGTGGCCGAGCAGCCCTACCACCGAGATGACGTCCATGCGGTTGTGGGGGAAGACGGGTTCCAGCGCATCGCGCTCCCCGGAGCGCAGGTAATGCAGGTACAGGGACGGGATGAGATAACTCGCCACGTCCGCCTCACGCGTGACGCCCAGCACGTTCGCCTCCAGCGCCGACAGCCGGTAGGTGCCCAGTGGCCTTCGCCACAGGCGCGCCGCGGGGTGCATCAAGTCCAGGTGCAGCGGATCGTCCCAAGGCGCGCGCAGCCGGTGCATGGAGAAGCGCGTAGTGAGCAGCGGCCAGTCGAAGCGCCGGCCGTTGAAGGTGATCAGCACCTCGAACTCCCGCAGCGTGGCCAGGATGTTTCGCAGGAAGTGCGCCTCGGCGGCCAGGTCGGCCAGGAAGTGCTGCTCCACCATGAGGTGGCCGTCCTCCAGATAGCCGAGCCCCACCAGGAAGACGTACGTGCCGGTGCCGCCGGCCAGCCCCGTCGTCTCGGTGTCCAGCCACACCGCACGTTCTACCCACTGGCTGTCCAGCATCCGTCCAGCCACCAGGGACGATCCCGCGGCGCGCAGCGCCTCCACTGCTTCCCCCAGCGTGGCGCGGCCATGGACCCTGTCGAGCGGGACGCGGTAGCGCTGCACCTCTGCGCCGTCCTCGGGTGATCGCGCGCGTGCGCCATACACCCATCCCTGAGGCCACGGGGCCTCCGGCGGGGGCCACGCATCCGCCCCGTCGCGCCCCGGTCCGCGGGAGGGCGTCGGACCCGGCGTGGCGCGCGGCGAGGCGGGTGCGCGGCCGGCGCGGCTAAGAAAGGCGCGCAGCTTCTGGTCGTACTCCACGAGGATACCTCTTACTCCTCTCCCGCCAGGGGAGAGGGCTCAGAAGCCGGGTAGGTGGTGCCCGCTGACGTCTCACCCTTGCAGGGAGTAGCAGAGGCCAGGGTGAGGGGGGAGACAGGAGCCGCGTGAACGCTTTTGCCGGACACACCCCTGGCGATCACCGCCTCCAGCACGCGCATGGCGTCGGCTTTGGCGGTCGCGCCGATCTCCAGCACCGGCCCTACGCACGACGGGCATCCCGTCGTGCATGCGCAGGCCGCGATGAGGTCGCACGCGGCGCGCAGCAGGTCGCCGTGGGCGCGGTACAGGCGCTCGGCGAACCCCGCGCCGCCGGGCATGCGCTCGAAGAGATAGATGGTGGGCAGCCCCGTGGCGGGAGAACGCACCTCCGCCACGCGGCCAATGTCGCGCGGATCGGACATCACCAGCAGCGCCGAGACGTGCAGCAGCGCGTGGCTCAGCGCCATCAGCATCCCCTGGACGCGCTCCTGGCTGAACCCGGTGGTGAGCGCGGGGGGCACCGTGGTCCAGCACGCGGTGGTGTGGAAGGTGGTCTCGGGGAGGTGGATCTTTCCCCACCCCACGTTCTCGTGCGTGGTCAGCTTCAGCTTCTTGAAGATCGTGGGCCGGTAGGTGACCACCACCTCGCCGTGCGCCTTTCCCAGTGCGGCCGGCGGCTGCTCGCGCGCGACACGTGCTTTGCCAGGCGCGGGTCCGGAAGATTCTACCGCGCTCACCCACTCAGCTTCAGAGGCACGTGCTTCGCCAGGTGCGGGTCCGGAGGATCCTACCGCGCTCGCCCACTCAGCTTCAGAGGCACGTGCTTGGCCAGGCGCGGACCCGGCAGATTCTACCGCGCTCACCCACTCCGCTCCAAACTCCTCCAGCACGCTGATGCCGGTGGCGATCTCCGCCTGCGTGTAGTAGTCCACCGAGACGGGCCTGACGTAGGCGCGGCGCTGCTCCCAGTCCAGGCGGTGGACGTGGTACTGCTGCCCGAGATGCAGGTAGATGGCGTCCTCGTGCACCAGCGACGGTGCGCTGGCCAGGTCCACCTCCCCGATGACGCGCGGCTTCGGGACCGCTTCGTCGATGATCACCACGTTCTCGGTGGACGCTGACCGCAGGCTCACCGCCTCCGCGGGATAGCGCTCCGCGACGTAGTGCCAGCGGTCGCCGGCGCGGTGCACCACGCGTTCTTCCTCCAGGTGCCCGAGCAGCGCCGGGAGGGTAGGAGGGCCGAAGACCTCCATCTCACCCATGGGTAACTCGAAGGCCGCGCACTTCACGTGAGACGCGAGCAGGTAGAGGTTGTTGGGGTTGATGAGTGCCTCTTCGGGACTCTGCCCGAAGAAGTACTCGGGATGGTTGACGAGATACTGGTCCAGCGGGTCGCTGGTGGCGATCAGGATCGCCACCGACCCTTCCCGCCGCCGGCCTGCGCGCCCCGCCTGCTGCCAGGCGCTGGCGATGGTCCCTGGATAACCGACCATGATGGCCGCGTCGAGCTGCCCGATGTCGATGCCCAGCTCGAGCGCGTTGGTCGCCGCGACGGCCCGGATGCGGCCTTCCCGCAGTCCCTGCTCGATGGCACGCCGCTCGCCCGGCAGGTAACCGGCCCGGTACCCCTGCACCGCGGCGGGATCGCGGTGGGCGTTCGACGCCGCCTCGCGAAGGTAGGTGGTGAGGAGCTCCGCGGTGGTGCGGCTGCGCGCAAAAACAATGAGGGGGACGTCGCGGCGGATGAACTCCGCGGCCAGGTCCCGGGCCTCGGCGATCGCGTCGCGCCGGATGCCCAGCTCGCGCGCGATGACGGGCGGATTGTACAGGACGAAGATCTTCTCGCCGCGCGGAGCGCCGTTC
>JACQTN010000109.1 GCA_016210785.1 Armatimonadota bacterium | reverse complement strand
CACCGCGGCGGCGTCCTGGGGCGTGGAGGAGTGGATCGCCGTGGTGATGGTGATGATGGTCTCGTCCCGCGGCGCCTGCTTAATGACGGCTCTAGACAATGAGCTCCTCCTGTCCTCCGCGCGAGATGATGATCTGGCCGCTCTCCTCGAGCTGGCGGACCGCCATCACGATACGGCCCTGCGCCTCCTCCACGTCGCGCACCCGCACCGGGCCCATCAACTGCAGGTCCTCCTTGAGGGCCTCGGCCGCGCGCTGGCTCATGTTGCGGTAGATGGCCGCCTTGAGCTCCTCGCTGGCACCCTTCATGGCCAGGGACAGGTCCTTGCTGTCCACCGTCCGCAGGATGAGCTGGATGGAGCGGTCGTCCAGGGAGAGCAGGTCCTCGAAGACGAACATCAGCTTCTTCACCTGGTCGGCCAGGTCTGGACTCTGGGTCTGCAGCGCTTCCAGGATGGTTTTCTCCGTGGTCCGGTCGGACTGGTTGATGATCTCCACCAGGGCGGTCACGCCGCCCTTGCTGGTGTACTCCTGGGTGGGCAGGCTGGTGAGCTTGGTCTCCAGCGCTGCCTCCACCTCCCGGATCGTCTCCGGCGCCGTGCGGTCCATGACCGCCACGCGGATGGCCACCTCCACCTGGAGGGCGGCGGGCAGCGCCGCCAGCACCGCGGCGGCCTGCTCTGGCTTCAGGTGCGCCAGCACCAGGGCGATGGTTTGGGGATGCTCCTGCTGCAGCAGGCTGGCGAGCTGAAGGGGATCCACCCGGCGCAGCGCGTCGAAGGGGCCCACCTGCATGGTGATGCTCAGCCGGTCCAGGATCTCCGACGCGCGCTGCTTGCCCACGGAGCGCTCCAGGACCTGCCGGGCGTAGCCCGCGCCGCCGGTGGTCACCGCCTCGCGGGCCAGGGCGATCTGGTAGGCCTCGGTAATGACCTCCTGCCGATCCTCCGGGGCGACGTGCGGGACGTTGGCAATCTCGAAGGTCAGTGCCTCGATCTCCTCATCCTTGAGGTGCTTCATGATGGTGGACGCCAGCTCGGTCCCCAGCGCCACGATCAGCATCGCCGCCTTCTGCCGTCCCGTGATGGCCTGGCGCACGGTCATCGCTCACCGTCCACTCACTGCTCTTGAATCCACCGCTTGACCACCGCCGCCACGTCGGCGGGGCGCTCCTGGGTCAGTCGCGTGATCTCCCGCTGGAGCACATCCGTCTCCTCGGTCCCGGGCTGCTGCTTGCGCAGCTCGCGCAGGATCCGCTCCTCGGCGTCCTCGCCTTCCGGCGTCCCGACGCCCGCGCCGGCGCGCTGCCGCTGGGACAGCGCCGTGGGCTGCAGCGTCTCCACGCTGGGCCCGCGCTTCTTCTTGCCGCGCAGCACGACCAGCATCACCAGCGCCAGGGCCAGCACGCCGCCACCGACGGCGAGGGGGAGGACGGGCATCTTCTGGGGAGCGGGCGCGGCCCTGGCCGTGACCGGTTCGGGTGCCACCTCGGCCGGCGGCGCGGGAAACTCCACGGCCCGCACCTCGATGGTGTCCTTGCGCGCGGTGTCGATGCCGGCGCTGGCGGTCACTGCGGCGCGGATGGCCTCCAGTTGCTCTTTGGGCACCTTCTGGTCCACCAGCACCGCCACGGACAGGCGCCGGATGGTGCCGCCGGTGCTGACGGAGCGCTCAATGCGCTTGGTGACCTCGAAGGTGGTGCGGGTCTCCTTGCGGCTGTACTGGGAGTTGCTGCCCCCCGCGGCGGTCGTGGCGTAGGACGGCGTGCTGGGCTTCTGGCCGGCGGGACCCCCCGCCGGTGACCCGCCCTTGCCCTCGTAGGTCTCTTCGATGGAGACCTCGGAGCGCGGCGCCCGGGTGTCCTTGGCAAAGGCCTCCTCTTCCACCTGGCGGCGGTTGGTGTCCACGTCGGCGCTGACGCGCACCACGGAGCGGCTCGGCCCCAGCACCCGGTCCAGCATGGTCTGGAGTTTCTGCTCCATGGCCACCTCGATCTGCTCCCGTTCGCCGGAGGCCGCGGGGCCCAGCGCGGCGGCATCCTGCTGGCCGCCACTGAGCAGGTTGCCCTGGGCGTCCACGATGGTGACGCGCTCGGGGCTGAGGCGGTCGACGCTGCTGGCCGCCAGGTGCGTGATCCCGCGGATCTGCCGGCGGGAGAGGGTGGCGCCGGGGCGCTGCCGCAACACGATGGAGGCGGTGGGCAGCGGGTTACTCTCGGTGTACAGCCGCTCCTGCGGCAGCGCCAGGTGCACCCGCGCCGACTCCACCTCTTCCAGGGTCTGGATGGTGCGGACCAGCTCGCCCTGCAGCGCCCGCTGGTAGTTGACCCGCTGCGACATCTCGGTGGCGCCCAGCGTGGTCTTGTCGAACAGTTCGAAGCCGGCGCCGCCGCCGCGCGGGACGCCCTCGCTGGCCAGTTGCAGCCGCACCTGGTACACGCGGTCCTGGGGGACCAGGATGGTGGTACCCGCACCGCCGACCTGGTACGGAATGCCCAGGGACTGGAGCTTGGCCACCACCTGGGATGCCTCTTCGGTGGTGAGGCGGCCGTACAGCGGCACCGAGTCGGGACGCCGAAACACCGCGACGCCGGCCAGGCCGGCGACGACGGCGAGGGTCACTCCGATGATGATGACGCGTTGCGTGACGCTCAACCCCGCCATAGACTCTGTCCCGTCCTGGTGCTAAGAAGCTGTGTGGGAAATGCCAAACCGGGAACCTCCTCGCACAGAGTCACGGGGCCTAGACCTGCATGCGGATGATGTCCTGGTACGACTCCAGCAGCTTGTTGCGGACCTGGATGGCGAGCTGCAGGGCCAGGTTGGCTTCCTCCATGGCCACCATCACGGCGTGGACGTCGTCGGTCTTGCCGTTGGCGAGCGCGCTCGCCGCCGCGTCGGCCCGCGCCTGCAGGTCGCTGGCCGTGGCGATGGTGCGGGACAGCACCTCCGTGAAGGCTCCCGCCGCCTCGCGCACCGGGTGGGAGCCGGTCTCGGGGCGAAGCGCCTTGAGTTCGCCGAGGGGGGAGATCATCAGCGCCGCCCGATCTCCAGCGCCTTGAGTACGAGCTGCTTGGCCACGTTCAGCGCCGTCACGTTGGCCTCATACGCCCGCGAGGAGGCCATGAGGTCCACCATCTCAGTGACGGGGTTGATGGCCGGGAGCATCACGTAGCCCTGCGCGTCGGCGTCGGGATGGCCGGGCTGATACACGCGCCGGGGCGGGGTGGGGTCCTCGGCAATGCCGGTCACCACCACGCCGCCCGGGCCGCCGCCGGCCACCGCGCCTTCCACGGAGGCCGTCATCTGGTTGACCAGCGGCGCAAACAGCACGACCCGGCGGCGGTACGGGCTGCCGTCCGCGGTCCTGGTGGTGTTGGCGTTGGCCAGGTTGGACGCGATGACGTCCATGCGCATGCGCTCGGCGGTGAGCGCCGAGGCGCTGACCTGTATGGTCCGGAAGAAGGACACGGGTTATCGCCTCCCTTCGGAGATCGCGAGGCGCAGGTGCTCCAGTTTCAGACCCAGCAGCGTGGTGACCGTCATCATGTGCAGGCTGTTGCGGGCGACCTCCGCCATCTCCATCTCCAAATCGGTGGGGGAGCCGTCCACGACCATGAAGGGCTCGCCGGCGGAGCGATCGTTCCAGCGCTCTCGCGCCGCCGGATCCTGCGCGGCCTCTACCGCGGCACGCAGCGCGGCGGCGAAGTCCAGATCCGCCCGCAGGTAGCCCGGGGTCTGGGCGTTGGCCAGGTTCGTGGCCAGCAGCGTGTGGCGCCGCCCCAGCGTCTCCAGCGAGGCCGCTAGCAGCGTCCCGGTGTCGTCCAGCATCCGCACGGTCACACCACGGGGATCATGCAAGATCGATGCCAGGAGAGGGCGTGGCTGTGCTCGCGTGCGGCTCGCTGTTGTTGTTGCGATGCCAGACTCGCCCCGCGGGCTCAAACATGGCATCGCTTGTGACCTCCCGAAATATCTTGATGCCCCTGCGGGCTCGGACAGCCCCGCCAGATACTTCGGAGGGCACCTCTCTGGCTCGCGTCGATGGGTAGCGGCACGCGCCCCATGCCGCGGCGTGCCACGCGCGCGCCGGTACCGACTCACCGGCGCATTCGGCCTTATGCCCCGCTCGCTCGCACGCGAGCACGGCCTCTGGGGGGATGAGAACACGGTGCGGTTCAGTGCGCGGCGCGGGAGCGTTGGCGGTGGCGCCACGCGGGGAGACGCAGCTCCTCGCGGTACTTGGCCACCGTCCGGCGGGCGACCGGGAAGCCTTCCGTGGCCAGCGTCTTCGCGATCTCCGCGTCGGTCAGGGGACGGGAGGTCTCCTCGGCGGCGATGATGGTCTTGATGCGCTCCTTCACCGGCGTGGACTGGTCGAAGAAGATCTCGAAGCTGACGATGCGGCCGTTGGGCATCTGGACGTACTTGGCGTCCAGGGCCCGGCTGACCGTGGACTCGCTGATGGTGAGGGCCTGGGCCACCGCGCTCATGGTGAGCGGCACCAGGTGCGCCGGCCCGCGGTCGAGGAAGGCCCGCTGCACCTCGACGATGTGCTCCACGCAACTATACAGCGTCCAGGTCCGCCGGCGCACGGTCTCGATGAACAGGCGCGCCCGGCGCACCTGGTTGCGCAGGTTCTCCCGGTCGGCCGGCGCCAGCGCCGGCGCGTCGCGGTCGGTGCGGGCCAGGGCCTGGCGGTAGAAGGGGTTGAGACGCAGCGTCAGCGCGCCGGCGCCGTTAATCTCGAT
>JACQTN010000108.1 GCA_016210785.1 Armatimonadota bacterium | reverse complement strand
GGTGTACACCAGCCGCGCCTGGTGGCGCGAGGGGGGCAGCGTCTCATAGGCGGTGAGATCGATCCCGTTGCGCGTCACGAAGAGCCGCTCCCACGGGAGTCCCCAGTGGTCGTGGAACGAGCGCGCCAGCCACCGGCTCACCGCCGCGACGACGTCCACGCGCGCGGCGAAGGGCTCGTGGATGAGACGCCAGCCCAGGGCGGTCAGGGGCCCGCCCGCTCCCGTCCGTTCGGGGAACGCGCCGATGTGGTCGTGGGCCCAGAGGATCCTGAGCCGGCCGGGGAGCGTCTTGAACAGGTCGGTCGTCTGCCGGAAGACGACGAGGACGTCGGGGGCCGGCGAGAGGACGTCCCGCCACCGGCCCTGCCGGTCCAGGTCCACGTAGCGCACCCCGTCGCAGGCGCCCGCCGCCGCCCCGCAGTGGTTGAGGATCGTGATGTCCATGCCCAGGCGCGCCATCTCGCGGGTCAGGTAGTAGAGCGCGCTCTCGCTCCCGCCCAGCGCGCGCGTCTGCAGCGTCCGCGGGGAGAAAGGGAGCGACAGGTTGGCGTAGATCACCACGCGCATGTCAGGACACGGTGCAGACCGGGACACGTCCCCAACAGTGGACCTGGACACCGTGGCTTCCCGCCTGATGGTGCCGCACTCGTTGACTACCTATGGCTGCGCACGCGCAGTGCGTCCCCGATGATCGCGCTCCACTCCCGCGCCACCGTGTCCCACCGGTAGCGGGTGAGGGCGCGCTCCCGCGCCCGCGCCGCCAGGGCCGCCAGGCGCGGCGGATCGCGCACCAGCGCCCCAACCGCGGCGGCGAAGCGGTCCGCAAACGCGGGGTCGGCGGTGGGTCCCGGCACGATCACGCCCGTCTCTCCGTGCACCACCACCTCCGGCAGCGCGCCGCGGTCGCTGGTCACCACCGGCGTGCCCGCGGCCTGCGCCTCCACGGCGGCGATGCAGAACATCTCCTCCGCGGTGTTAGGGTACAGCATCAGCGTGCTGCGCCCCAACTCGCGCACCAGGTCGGCCCGCGGCACGCTGCCGTGCACGACGACGCCCGGCAGGTTCATCTCGCGGTAGCGGTCCAGCGGCCGGTAGCTGAACAGGTGCAGCGTCGCCTCCGGAAACTGCGCGCGTACCCGCGGGAAGATCGCGGACAGCAACACGTCCAGCCCGCGATCGGGCACCGAGGTGTGGATGAAGCGCAGGGGCTCCTTGTCCACCGCCACCGGCGCGAACTCCGACGGGTCGATGCCGTGTCGGGTGACCACGATCCTGGATTGCGGCGTGCGGAACAGGTACGCAAAGAGGTCGCCCATGTACCGGCTGATGACGAAGACCAGGTCCACCCTGCGGGTGAACAGCGGCCCCGTCCACTGCCGCCACTTCACCGCCAGCGCCCGGGACACCGGGGAAGCCGGAAAGTCGTGCGAGACGCCCAGGAAGTCCACGGCCCAGTAGATCTTCACCCGGCAGGGGACCGGCGCGTTGACGTCCATGAACCGCCGCACCACCACCAGGGCGTCCGCGGGCCGCTCGCGCAGCGTCGCCTGCCAGCGGGCGCGGTCGGCTTCGACGTCCATGTACCGGACGGCCTGGTGCTCACCCGCGCCACCGCCGCACCGGTTGAGCACCAACACCTCGTGGCCCAGCGCGGCCAGGGCCCGCGCCATGGAAAACAGCGCCAGCTCCACGCCGCCCAGCGGCGTCGTGCTCACCGCCGCGGGCGCAAACGGCATGGCGTCGGAGGCGTAGAAGGCGACGCGCATCACTGCTCCTGCCAGGCCGCCCGCAGCGCGCGCAGGTAGGCGCGATTCAGCACGCCGCGCAGCATGAGGAAGGCCGGCGTGCGCAGGCCGCGGGCGCGCGCCCACCGCACCGCGGCGGCCACGTTGCCCTCATGCAGCAGGCCGCCCGCCGTCTGCACCCAGGCCAGCGCCCGGTGAAAGAGCGTCCACTGAATGGCCAGCCGCGAGGTGAGGCCGGGATGCTTGCGGTAGAAACGCACCGCCATGGCCGCCCGCTCCCGCTCCTTCTCCAGCAGCGACTCCATCCGCTCCGGGTCCAGCTCGGGCTGGTAGTGATAGGCGATTGCTGCGGGGACGTGCACCTTGCGCACGCCCAGCCGCCGCAGGCGGATGCCCAGGTCGAGATCCTCCCACCCGTAGACCGAGAACTGCTCGTCGAACATGCCGGCCTCCTCCAGGTGCCGGCGCGCCACCGACGCGTTGGCGGTGTCCAGGTAGTTGGTGGAGAGGTCGATCACGCCGCGCGGCGGGCTCTCGGGGAGGGTGAGGTGGGGCGTGATGATAATCGGTCCCCGGCCCAGGATGCGCTCGCCCTGTGCCCCGTGCGTGTCCACGTGGGCGGCCAGGAACTCCGGCACCACCAGCACGTCGCTGTCCACGAAGACGACCAGCGTGCCCTCCGCTTCCCGCACGGCCAGGTTGCGCGCCGCGCCCGGGCCGCTCCGCCTCGGCAGCGTGGCGAAGCGCACCGGGCAGGCGGCCGCGGCGGCGGTGGCCGCCACCATCTCGGCTGTCCCGTCGGTGGACCCGTCGTCGGCCACCACGATCTCGTAGGCGTCGGGGGGCAGCGTCTGGGCCAGCAGCGCCTCCAGGCAGCGCCGCAGGATCGGAGCCCGGTTGTGGGTGGGGACCACCACGGAGACGGCGCGAGGCGACGCGGTCATTCCAGCCACTGGAGCCGGGAGAGCCGGTGGTACACGCCCTCCTGTCCGATCAGCTCGGCGTGACGGCCCTCCTCCACGATGCGGCCGTCCAGCAGGACAATGATGCGATCCGCCCGGCGCACCGACGCCAGCCGGTGCGCGACGATGACGGTGGTGCGCCCCTCCGTCAGGCGGTCCAGCGCCTCCGCCACCAGCGCTTCCGACTCGCTGTCCAGGGCGCTGGTGGCCTCGTCCAGCAGGATCAGGCGCGGCTGGTTGAGGATGGCGCGGGCGATGGCCAGGCGCTGGCGCTGCCCGCCGGAGAGCTGGATGCCTCCCTCGCTGAGCACCGTCTCGTACCCCTGGGAGAGGCGCTCGATGAACTCGTGGGCGTTGGCGGCCCGGCTGGCGGCGACGATCTCCTCGTCGGTGGCGTCGGGGCGGCCGTAGGCGATGTTCTCCCGGATCGTCCCCTGGAACAGCACCGTCTCCTGCGGCACCAGTCCGATCTGCCGGCGCAGGGAGGCGATCCGCACCTCGCGGATGTCGTACCCGTCGACAAGCACGCGGCCCTCGGTGGGGTCGTAGAAGCGGGGGATCAGGTTGACCAGCGTGCTCTTGCCGGCGCCGCTGGGTCCCACCAGCGCCACGCGCTCGCCCGGCCGCACGTCGAAGGTCACCTCCCGCAGCGCCATCTGCGCCGCGGCCTCCGGCACGCCCGGGACGCCGGAAGCATGCGTGGCGGTGGCGTAGGTGAAGGAGACCGCGTCGAACCTGACGTGGCCGCGGATCTCGGGCATCTCCACCGCATCCGGCGCCTCCGGCACCGTGCCCGGTGTCTCCAGGATCTCCGCGATGCGGTCCAGCGACGCGGCGGCCTGGCGCATGCCAGAGTACAGGCGCGTGATCTGCTGGGCCGGCTCCACGGCCAGGGCCACGTAGGCCAGGAAGGCGACCAGGTCGCCGGCGCTCATGGCGCTCCGCGTCACGAACAGGCCGCCGCGCCACAGCACCAGCACCAGGCCCAGGGTGGTGAGCAGCGACACCACCGGGAACTCGGTGGCGATCAGCTTGCTGATGCGGAGGTTCTCGCGGAAGTTGCGGTCGTTCTCGGTGCGAAAGCGCCCGAGCTCTCGCCCCTCCTGCACGAAGGCGCGCACGATGCGCGCCCCCACCACCGCGTCGCGCAGCAGCGTGGTCAGGTCGGCCATCTTCTGCTGGGCCGTGGCCGAGATGCGCTGGACCTCCATGCCGAAGAGGCGGGCCGTGCCGAAGAAGAGCGGGATCACCAGCAGCGTCAACAGCGCCAGCTGCCACTGGATCCAGAAGACCATCACCACGATGCCCGCCAGCGTGATGGCCACGCCCACGAACTCCACCAGGCCACCCAGCAGGTGGGTTTGCACCATCTGCGTGTCCTGGATGGCCCGCGAGATGACCTCGCCGCTGTGCCAGCGGACGAAGCGGTCCAGCGACCACCGTTGCACCTGGGCGAAGATGTCCGCCCGCATGTCGGCCACCACGCGGTGCCCCAGGAAGAACATCAGGTAGAGCTGGCCATACAGGAACGCGCTGCGCACGATGAAGGCGCCCAGCACCACCAGCGCGGTCAGGTTGAGCAGGCCCATGTCGCGGGTGCGGATGAGGGCGTCGATGGTGCTGCCCAGATAGCGGGGTACGAAGAGCCCCGCCGCGGCCGCCACGAGTGCGCAGATCAGCCCGCCGGCCAGGTGCGGCCAGTAGGGCCGCAGATAGACGCCGATCCGCCGGATCACGTCCATCAGGCCAGCGCCTCCCGAACCCCTTCCACGACGCGGCGCGCCGCCCCCTCCTGGCCGGCGTACAGGCGGCGCAGGTCTTCCGCCATGGCCCGGCGGCGGCCGTCATCTTCCAGGAGCGCCAGCGCCGCCTCCGCCACCGCCGCGGGGTTCAGGTCGCCGATCATCTCCGGCATGATCTCCCGCCCGGCGGTCCGGTTGGGCTGGGCGATGTATCGAACCCGCCGCAGGATGGCGGGGATGGCGACGGGTGCCAGGAGCCGCGCCGCGCCGGGGATGCGAGCCACCAGACCCAGCACACCCTCCGCGGGGATGCGGTCGGGATGCTGGGTGGGCATGATGACCAGTGCGGGCACGCCCAGGATGGCCATCTCGACGGTGGTGGTGCCGGGGATGGTGATGGCCAGGTCGCTGCGTCCCACCACGTCCCACTGGCCGCGGTGGACGCGAATCACGCCGAGCGCGTCGGCCTCGGGGCCGTGCCGTTCAAACATGGCGCGCACCATCGCCGGCGGCAGGAAGGGGGAGATCGCCAGCGCCACCCTCACGTCGGGACGCCCCTCGCGCAGCCGGCGGGCCACCTCCAGGAAGTAGGGCAGGCCCAGCTCGAACAGGCGCGCCCGCCCGCCCGGGACCAGCGTGACCAGCGGCGCGGAGCGCCCGCCGGGTGCACCCGTCGCCTCCAGCGGCGCGGCACCGTCGGCGTCATGCATCCGGAACTTCGTCAGTGCATCCACGCGCAGATCTCCCACCACCTCGATGCGGTCGCGCGTGACGCCCGCGGCCTGCAGGCGGGACGCCACGCGCTCCGACGGCACGAAGACGCGGCGGAAGGGCCGGTACCGCCTGCCGCCAAAGGCCACCTCCACGTAGGCAAACGCCGGGTAACCCAGCCGACGCGCCAGCGCCGCGGCGTACCACAAGTCTCCGCCGATGTGCAGCACGGCGCCGGTTCCCGCGCGCGCCATCCGGCGCAGGCCCGCCACCATGCGCAGGCACTCCCACGGTCCCACGATCCGGTCGAACAGACCCAGGGAGGCGGCAAAGGGTTCCTCCTGGCCGCTGGAGAATTGACACGGAGGCAGGACCAGCACGAGCCGCAGCGGCCCGGGCGGGTCCTCCGCGACGGCCCGTGCCGTTTCGGCCACCGGCACCGCCCAGCCGGCCAGCTCTCCGGGACCGTTGGCGACGATGATGAAGTCTTTCACGGCTGTTCTATTATACTGTCCGCTCAGAAGCTGTGTCGGTGGTGCCAAACCGGGAAACTCCTTGCACAGAAGTAGCAGACGCTCAGAAGCTGTGTGGGTGGTGCCAAATCAGGAAACTCCTTGCACAGAAGTAACAGACGCTCAGAAGCTGTGTGGGTGGTGCCAAATCAGGAAACTCCTTGCACAGAAGTAACAGACGCCTCAGAAGCTGTGTGGGTGCCGTGGGCGACGCGGTGTCGGTGAGCGCGAAAGAATGGTGAACTGAGCACAGGAGTGGCACGTGCCGGTGAGCGCGGCAGCGTGAAGCACGTTGCAGGGACGTCGCACGTGCCGGTGCCAGACCACAGGACTCCTTGCAGAGAGTAGCAGACTCCCCCTCGGGCGGGCAACCGGCGCGCCCGGCCCCCAGGGAGGACAGGCCCGTGGCACACGCGATCCATCGACCATGATCTCTCGCCTGCTGCGCCGCGCGGCGCGCATCGGTCTGTGGGTGGGCCTGGCCGTGCTGGGCCCGGCGGTGGCGGCGTCCGCGCAGGAGCCGCCGCTGGTGGTGCAGGCCGATCGCATCGAGTACGCAGCCCGCACCAACCAGGTCACCGCCCAGGGCAACGTCCGCATGACCTGGGGGAAGTTCCGCCTGGCCGCGGACAACGCGCGGATGGACCTGGCCACCCAGGAGATCACCGCGGTGGGCAAGGTCACCATCGCCGACGAGAGCGGCGAGATGCGTGCCCAGGCCGTCTCCTACAACCTTCGCACGCGCCGCGGCAACGCCCTCTCCGCTTCCACCATCTACGAGCACGTCTACGTCAGCGGCGAGAACATCCAGGTGGGCGGCCGCCAGCTCGTCGCCGTGAGTACCATGGTGACGGTCTGCGATCCCGCCAACCCGCTGTACCGCATCACGGCCCGGCAGATCGACGTGGCCTTCGGGCAGCGCCTGGTGGCCCGCGACGCCTCCATCTGGCTGGGCCCCATCCGCATCATGACCATCCCGTCCATCACCGTGTCCCTGACCTCGCGGCAGACCACGGTGCGCACCATCGGTCCCCGCAGCGGGTTCAGCCCCGCCGACGGCCCCTGGCTTTCCCTGGAGCAGCACTACGACCTGGGCAACCGCACCGTGGCGGAGGTGGAGTACAAGTACGGGGTGCGCAGTTCACTGCACGTGACCGGGATCGCCAGGTTTGACCGGGAGCCCTTCGACCTCCACCTGGCGGTCGGACGCTCCCAGGCGTGGGACCCGATCTCCGAGGACTTCCGCACCTATACCCAGGCCGCCCTGGCCCTGGTGCAGCCGGGAGACCGCATCGGCGGGACGCTGCTCAACTGGAACGCCAGCCTGGGCGCGGGGACCTTCTGGGACGCGTCCAGCGGAGTGTCCACCACCCGGGCCGAGGCGCTGCTGGGGGTGCGCACCGACCCGCTGCCGCTGGCGCCCAACCTCACCTGGACCGCCGGACTGGGCACGCGCCTGTCGGTCTACGGCACCGGCGGCCGGCGCACGATCTATACCGGGGACGTGGCCCTCACGCGCCGCCTGGACCCGTACAGCACGGTCACCCTGGGCTACACGCACCTGCGCACCGACGGGGCCACGCCCTTCCTGTTCGACCGGGTGAAGCTCCAGGACACCATCAGCGTGCTGTACAACCGGCGGGTGAGCCTGGTCTCGCATCTCTCTTTCCTGGCCGGCTACAACTTCGCCATCCCGGAGTTCGTCGGCGGCGTGGAGTACGGGTTCCAGCGGGGCGACTACTGGTACTATACCCTCGGGGTGGAGACCAAGTACAACACCCAGACCAACTCCTACACCGACCTGGACTACAAAGTGGCGGCGCAGTACGACTGCGTGGGGCTCGTCTTCCGCTACCGGCAGCAGCGGCAGGAGTTCTGGGTCGAGTTCGTGCTGAGCCCATCCCCGCGGCTGCAGGTGCCGCCCGTGGAAGGCGCGGTCCCGCCAGGCGGGGGCGCGGAGGCCTCCGCTGGCGCGGGGGGGAGGAGCCGCACTTCTTGTCGGTCGTCCCTGAGATCTTCCGGGAATACGACATCCGCGGCGTCGTCGGGCGAGAACTGACGTCCGCGGCCGCCGAGCGCATCGCGCAGGCTTTCGGCACGTACCTGCGAGAGGCCGGAGTGTCGGCGGCCGTGGTGGGACGCGACAACCGCGCCAGTTCCCCCGAGTTCTCCCAGGCGGTCGCCGCGGGGCTGCGGTCCACCGGCTGTGACGTGGTGGACC
>JACQTN010000110.1 GCA_016210785.1 Armatimonadota bacterium | reverse complement strand
GAGGTCCAGCGCGCGGGCGAATGGGTGGTCGCGCGCCTCCGGGCGGCCGGCATCGAGAAGGTCCAGATCATGCCCACGGGCGGGCACCCCGTGGTGTACGGCGAGTGGGTGCACGCGCCGGGCAAGCCGACCATCCTGATCTACGGGCACTTCGACACCCAGCCCGTCGACCCGCTCAACCTCTGGAAGCGCCCGCCCTTCGAGCCGCACCTGGAGGACGGCCGCGTCTACGCCCGCGGCGCGAGCGACGACAAGGGCAACATGCTCGTCCCCATCCTGGCCGTGGAGGCGCTGCTCAAATCCACCGGGGCGCTGCCCGTGAACGTCAAGTTCTTCTTCGAAGGGCAGGAGGAGATCGGCAGCCCTCAGATCCCCGCGTTCCTGGAGGCCAGCCATAAGGTCTTCGCGTCCGATCTGGTGGTCAGCGCCGACGGCGGCCAGTGGGCGGAGGACCAGCCCGCGCTCAACATCGGACTTCGCGGCATCGCGGGCATCCAGATCGACGTCCGCGGCGCCTCCGGCGACCTGCACTCCGGCGTCTACGGCGGGACGATCCAGAACCCCATCCACGCCCTCGTGCAGATCCTGGACTCGATGCACGGCCCCGACGGGAAGATTCTGGTGGAGGGATTCTACGACGACGTGGTCCCGCTCTCACCCCAAGACCGCCAGCAGCTGGCCGCGGTGCCGTTCGACGAGGCCGCGTACACGAAGCAGATCGGCGTGGACGCGATATTCGGCGAGCCGGGCTACACCACCCACGAGCGGGCCTGGGGCCGTCCCACGCTGGAGATCAACGGGATCTGGGGCGGGTTCCAGGGCGACGGCCTGAAGACGGTGCTGCCCAACGAGGCCCACGCCAAGGTCACCTGCCGGCTGGTCACTAACCAGGAACCTCAGAAGATCATCGAGCTGCTGACCGCGCACGTGAAGAAGCACACGCCGCCGGGCGTGCGCGTGACCGTCAAGCCATTTGCGGGTTCCGCGCGTCCCTACCTGATGCCGGCCGGCCACCCGGCCAACAAGATCGCCACGGGCGTGCTGGAGGAGATGTACGGGAAGGCGCCGCTCCACATCCGGTCGGGGGGCAGCGTGCCCGTGGTCATGGCGTTCTTCCAGTACCTGAAGGCGTACACGCTGACCTTTGCGTTTGGGCTGCGCGACGAGCAGGTCCACGCGCCCAACGAGTTCTTCCGCCTGTCCAGCTTCGAGAAGGGGCAGAAGGGCTACTGCAGGCTGCTGGAGAGACTGGCAGACTTCGCCGCGCGGTGACGCCGCCGGGCCGGCACCGGGAACGCGGCGCGCTTCAACCAGGTCTGGCGCCACCGGGGTTCGGCATGCCCGGTGGCGCCGGATTCTGTTCGGGTCCCGCTCAACGTGCCTCGATCATGTCGCGCAGCATCCTGGCGTTCTTCACCGACTGCCCGCGCATGTGGTTGTTGAACAGGACGAAGAGTTTGTCCACCTGCCGCCGCACCCTGCGCGCCGCCTCCGCCCAGGGCTGCAGTTCTTCCTCCGTGTACAGGTAATCGTACACCTCCGTGGACGGGGTGCCCGCGCGGGCCATGGCCGGGTTGCGGCCGTGCAGCCGGATCACCGCCCAGTCGCCGGTCACCTCCACCACGTGGTTGGGCGGCAGGCGCGGGTCGGGCGCGATATCCACCATGGTGTACAACAGCCCGTGCTCGCGCAGCGTGCGCACCACCTCCGGCCACCGCTCGCGGTGGTACCAGTCCCGTGCGCGAAACTCCACCGCGACCCGGTAGGGCGCCAGCCGGTCCTTCGCCATCAGGCACAGCTCGAGCGCCTCTGGCGAGTAGCGCTGGTACTTGGGCAGCTGGAAGTTGATGCATCCCAGCTTGCCCGCTTCGTACAGCGCCCGCAACGAGACGCGGAACCAGTCCCAGATCAGGTCGCGCGCCTCCGGGGTCAGGTCGCGCATGCGCAGCTCGCCGCCGGCAGAGCCGGCACCGGCCGGGATGGCCTCGCGCAGTTCCGGCGGCAGCCGGCGCACGTCGGAGCGGTGACCGGTGAGCAGCGCAAACGCCTTGGCGTGAAAGACAAAACCGGGCGGCGTGGCCAGGGTCCACACCTCGCTCCACGCCGTGACGCGCTCCACGGGCTGGAGGGCGTGGTAGAACGCGTCGATCTCCACGGTGTTGAAGGCGGAGCCGTAGTACTCCATCCGCGTGCGCTGGTCGCGGGCCCCGGCGGGGTAGAAGCCGCCCGTCTTGATGAAATCCCGGTCCGCCCAGGAGCACGTGCCCACGTACAGGCTGCCCATGGATCACCCCGACCTGTTCCGGCCGGCGTGTCCCGGCGCGGCGGGACGCGCCGGCCGCGCCGTCATCCGCCGGTCGAGGCGGTCCAGCCGGCGCACTAGCTCTTCCACGAGCCGCCTGCGCAGCGGGTCCGGCTCCTCGGCGGCGAGGTCGAGCGCCTCCGTGGCGGCTCGGTGGGCCGCGGCGTAGTCCCGGCGGTGATGCTCGTACAGCTTGGCCAGCGCCACCCGCGCCTGCGCGGAGCCCCGCAGCGGGCCGCCGATCTCTTCCTCCCACAGGCGGACGGCGTCCTCGGCGCGGCCTTCGCGGGCGTACAGGCGGGACAGCCGCGCCGCGGCTCGCACCCGGTGCGGCGCCTCCACCCCGCGCGCCAGCGCGGCCGCGTAGGCCACTCGCGCGTGCTCCGCGGTCCCCGCGACCTCGTGCACGCGCCCGACGCTGTACAGATCCAGGGCGAACTCCGCGCCCGCGGGTTCCCGCAGGGCGCGCCGCGCGGCATCGAGCAGAGCCGGCAGCGCCAGGACGTCGTGCCGGTTGTGCTCGACGACCGGATCGAGCAGCCGCGCGTCTCCCGACTCCAGGTAGTCCGCGTACATCGACGGGATCAGCCAGCCCGGCAGCGGCGCGGGGCGGCGCCGCCCCAGCACCGACGCCTCGAGCACCGGCAGCGCCGCGCTGCCGGTACGCAGCCGCCAGATACGGCGCGCCGGAAGCAGCAGGTCCAGATGGAGGGGCGGGTCGGGGAGCGGAGGGAGGCCCAGGTGCAGCGTGCGCGCGCTCAGCACGGGCCAGTCGAATGTGCGGCCGTTGAACGTTACCACGCCCCGGGCGGCGGCCAGACGCGGCAGGAGCGCCGCCAGCATGTCGGCTTCGGACCGCGGGTGATTCAGCAGGTACTGCTCGGTGACCAGCCGCTCCCCGTCCACCGCGCCGATGCCCGCCAGGAAGACCTGGCAGGCGGGGCCGGCGCTGAGCCCGGTGGTCTCCACGTCCAGAAAGATCAGCTCGCCGAGCCGCACGGCGGGCACCGCGGACGGCGCGCGCGATCCCAGCAGCGAAGCGATCACGACCGGGTCGATGGCGGCGTGCGGCGCGTGTCTCTCCGACCCGCCGGCAGCCCCCGCGGGCAGCACCTCATGATGCCGGCACTCATGGCGCAGGACCCGGAAGCCTTCCGGGAGTCCCGGCGACCACTCGCCGGCGGCGAGGGCGGCGCGGCGCACCACCCATCGCTCCACCAGCCGGAGTTTCGTCCGCAGGTCATCAAGTCCCATCGCTCGTGCCGGGCCCCGCGCCGTGCCGCGGTCTACGCGCGCGGCGTCTGGCGGTGCCGCCGCCGGGCTTCCACCACCGTCTGGCGGGCCGCGGCGGCGCCCGACCAGCCGAAGATCTCCGTCTCCTTCCGCTCCAGTGTCTTGTACACCGTGAAAAAGTGCTCGATCTCGGCGAGAAAGTGAGGGGCCAGATCGGCGAGGTCGGCGACCTCACGGAACCTCGGATCGCCGTCCGGCACCCCCAGGATCTTCTGGTCCCGTCCTTTGTCGTCCCGCATGTCCAGCACGCCGACCGGT
Organism: Armatimonadota bacterium; assembly: GCA_016210785.1. Lineage (GTDB taxonomy): Bacteria > Sysuimicrobiota > Sysuimicrobiia > Sysuimicrobiales > JACQTN01 > JACQTN01. The sequence goes on along the minus strand of JACQTN010000110.1, from coordinate 1,293 downwards.
CGGACCGGTACGACGCATCCCGGAAAGGTGGGTTCGTGGGTTACGATCAGGATGTCCAGGTGGTCTCCGTCCTCGGCCAGCGTCTGAGGGATGAAGCCGTAGTCGGTGGGGTAGTGCAGCGGTGAATAGAGCACCCGGTCGAGGCGGATGCGGCCCGTGGCCTCGTCGTACTCGTACTTGTTGCGGCTGCCTTTGGGGATCTCGACAAATGCCTCCACGGTGTTCGGCGCGGTCATGGCATCTCCTCGCGGTGTCGACGGTTCTGCCTCAGGGGGGTTCGGTGCGCCGCCGCGGGTTCACCTGCTGGGGAGCACGCGATTCTCACGCGCCGGCGTCCGCGCTGCCCGCGCCCGTTGCGTTTGACAAGGGAGGGGTCGATGCTATAATGAATAAGGTTTTGCGCCCGCAAGCGCATCGAATTCCCCTGGAGCAGGGTATCACAGGAGGAAGACCTTGGCATCCCGTCTGGCGCTCCGTCTTGTGCTGGTGGTCATCGTCTTCCTCTTCGTCTTCGAGGTTGCCCTGCAGCCGGTCCGGTTTGAAGGATGGACGCCCGTCTTCCAGAAGCCGGGTCCCCGCGTGAACCTCGGCCTCGACCTGCAGGGCGGCACCCACATGCTGCTGGAGGCGCGCAGCACCCCGCAGGTGCGCGCGACCCCCGAGCTGGTCGACGCCGCCATGCGCATCATCGCCAACCGCATCGACCAACTCGGCGTGGTGGAGCCTACTGTGCAGCGGCAGGGCACCAGCCGCATCATCATCGAGTTGCCCGGGATCCACGAACCGCAGCGCGCCATCGATCTGATCGGCAAGACGGCGCTGTTGGAGTTCGTGGACACCGCCACGACCTCCGTGCCAGCCAAGTCCCGCTGGTCCGCCGATGGCAAGGAGATCACGCTGCCCGACGGCAAGAAGCAGCCGCTGGAGAAAAAGGTCATCTTCGCCGGCAAGGACCTGGCCAACGCCCAGGCCAGCATCGACGAGACGGAGGGCGCGGTCGTCAACTTCCAGATGACCGGTGAGGCGGCCAGGCGCTTCGAGGAGTACACCGGCAAGAACATCGGCCGCTACCTGACCATCGTGCTGGACAACGAGGTCATCTCGTCCCCGGTGATCCGGTCCGCCATCACCGGCGGCCGCGGGCAGATCAGCGGCGGGTTCCGCGGCCTGCAGGAGGCGCGCGACCTGGCGGTGCTGCTGCGCGGCGGCGCGCTGCCGGTGCCCGTGGAGATCGTGGAGCGACGGTCCGTGGGCCCCACCCTGGGCCGCGACTCGCTGGACGCCAGCCTGAAG
>JACQTN010000004.1 GCA_016210785.1 Armatimonadota bacterium | reverse complement strand
CCACCATCCCGGTGCGCCGGCCCCCCACCACGCCGGCGGCGACTGCCCCCACCATCCCGGCGCGCCGGCGCCCCACCACGCCGGCGGCCCGGACCGCGCCCACTCGGGCGCGACCATCTCCACCGCCAGCACGGCGGCGCCGCGGTGCTGCGTCTCACTCACCAGCCGGCCGAGATACGGCGTCAGGGCCTGAAGCCGGTAGGTCACGGAGACCCGCAGCGTGCGTAACCTCCCCACGCATCCCGGCTCCGCGTACTCCACGCTCACTGCCATCCTGCGGGGATCCAGCGACGGCGACGCGTCCCGCACCGCGCGCTCGACTGCGGCGCGCACCGCCGGGGACGGTGCCCCACTACACTCCCCCGCTCCCGTCGCCACCAGCGCCCCGCGGCGCGCGCCCGCGGCAGCCGCGTGAGTGACGCTCTGCACCTGATGCCACAGCCATCCGCCGTCCACGATGCCGCCGGCCAGCAACAGCAACAGCGGCAGCGTCACGGCCAGCTCCACCACCGCGTGCCCGCGCTCACGCCCCTCCCCACCTGACCGGGCGCAGGGTGGGAGGATCGGCACCGGACAACCCACCCCCGCGTGGCCGCAGCGGCGCCCCGCTCCACGACACCCACGCCGTCCGCGAAATGGAGACGGTTGCGGACGCCCGGAGCCTCCTCGCTGTACGCGTCGCCCGCGCACAGAGACCACTGCGCCTCAGTTGGTGTAGGCCTTCAGCGTGTTGGCCAGCCTTGTGAAGAGCGCCGTCACTTCATCCTTGAGGAGGGTCATGGTGGCCACGGCGCCCAGCCCCAGCAGCGCGGCGATGAGCACGTACTCGACCATGCCCTGCCCCCGCCTGTCCCGCAGGATCGCTGCCGCGCGCCACAGGGCGTTCTTCCAGCGGATCTGTGCCTCCACCATGGTCATCCCTCCTCCGCGTGTTCTCGTCATCAATTATATCATCGTATGATACTAGAATCAAGAACATTCATGATGCCCCTGGAGTTTCTCGCCGCGCTGACGGTGCACAAGATGGACGCGGTGGAGGGCGGCGACGACGGGCGGGGAATGGAAGGCGTCTGCGAGCTGCGGCTTCACAAGGTGGAAGCCGTGGAGGGCGACGACATCATCGGCCACTGCCAGGTGGCGGCGGGCCCAAAGGCGCGGGCCATGGTCGCCGCAAAACGAGAGGAGCGGCCGACCGGCCGCCCCCCCTCGCTAGACGTGCATCCCTGGGTTCCTTAGGAGGCTGTCTCGGAAAGACGCTTCATTTGTGCGCAGGACCGGCTACGCCGAGTCCGAGCATCCCCCATATGTCGGAGAGCCCACCGTCGCGGGTGCGCCGCGAAGTGGGTCAGCGCGGCAAAACGGAACACCTTGCACCGAGTCGAACGTGCCGGTTCGTGGGCGCCGTGAGTCCGGCAAGCGCGGTAGCATGGGGCACGGCCTACAATGTCGCACGTACCCGCCGTGAGTCCGGCGAGCGCGGTACGACGGCGCACCCCAGAAGAATGTCGCACGTGCCGGCGCGCCGTGAGTTCGGCGAGCGCGGCACAGCGGTGCACCTTGCACGCGGGTGGAACGTGCCAGGGCCTCCCCCGGTCGGACACTTGATGAGGGGTGGAGTGGCGTAAAGACACTCCACCCAACCTTACGGACTACCGGAACGCCTTGATCATCGGCTCCAGGTCCACCGGCTTCAGTTCCTCCGGCCACATCGGCAGCCGCTTCGCTTCCTTCTTCGCCCGCGGATGGCGGTAGACGACGCCCAGCGGCAGCTTGCCCCGCGCCTCGAACTCGTCGAGCAGCGCCCAGGCCTTCTTGAAGTCGCTGGCGTCGTGACCCTCGGGAATGTGCTCGCCGTGCTCCCGGAACCACTCGTAGGTGTTGAACTTGTTGTAGGTGACGCACGGGGAGAAGTCGTTGACCATGGCGAAGCCGGGGTGCTTGATGGCCTCGATGTACACCTCCGCCGCGTGCTTGGGGTCGCCCGAGAAGGACTGCGCGGCGAAGGTCGCCCCGGAGACCAGCGCCAGGCGCAGCGGGTCCACCGGCGGCGGCGACTCCTCGCTGAACTCCATCTGAGAGAGATCCCGGCCGAGCCCGGCCGTCGGCGAGTTCTGCCCCTTGGTCAGACCGTAGACGCCGTTGTTCATGATGATGAGGACGATCTCGGCGTTGCGCCGGCAGGCGTGCACGAAGTTCTCCATGCCGATGGCCAGCGTGTCGCCGTCGCCCGCCATGGCGATCACCTGCAACTCGGGGTTCGCCATCTTCACGCCGAGGGCGTACGCCAGCGCGCCGCCGTGCGTCCCGTGAAACCCGTTGCCGTTGAGATAGTTGCGGATCTGCCCGGAGCAGCCGATGCCGCCGATGAGGAAGACCCCGCTCGGGGTCAGCTCGAGCTGCGTCAGGGCCATCTTCACGCCGGCCAGCACCCCGAAGTCGCCGCATCCCGGGCACCACTGGATGCGGTGGCGCGGCGTGGCGTTCTCCTCCCAGATCTTGGCAATCGCAGGCTTCGTGGCCATCCGGCTCCTCCCAACGCCTGGCCGGACCGCCTCGCGGGGGCCCGGCTGTGGTTCAACAGACTCACCACAGGCAGTTCGACAACTCGGTCGCTACATGTCTCCTTCGGTGACCTGCGCGGGCATCACCGGCCCTTCTTCGCCCACCCGGTAGATCTGCCGTCCGTTGCGCACGATCTCGCGCACGCCGCGGATGATGTCGGAAGGGTAGAACGGCCGGCCGTTGTACTTGACGATGCGCCGCGCGGGAATCAGGCAGTGCTGCTGGATGACGTCCGCGAACTGCCCGACGAAGTTCTGCTCGCAGACGATCACCGCGGAGGCCTTGTCGAACAGCGGCTTCGCCACCGCCGTGGGGAAGGGCCACAGGTGCGAGAAGTGGATCACGCAGACCGCCGTCCCTGCCTTCTGCAGGCCAGCCTGGGCGTCCAACAGCACGGTCTTGCTGGATCCCCACCCCACCAGCACCGGCACGCCGTCCGGCTTGCCGAACACCTGCGGCGGCCGCACGTCCTCCGCCAGGTAGGTCTCCAGCTTGCGCATGCGCTTTTCCATCATGGCGCGCCGGCGGGCCGCCTCTGTGGTCACGAAGCCGTGCTCGTCGTGCTCGGCGCCGCTGGCCTTGAACACCGCGCCCGGCGTCCCCGGGATCAGGCGCGGGGAGATGCCGTGGTCGGTGATGGCGTAGCGCTTGTAGCCGCCGGCCTTGCGGATATCCTCCTCCCGCACGATCGCGCCGCGGTCGATCCTCACGCGGCTCCTGGTGAAGAAGTCCTCGGGGATGGTCTTGCGGCCGTCCATCAGCGTCAGGTCGGTGAGGACAAAAACCGGGCACTGGTACTTGTCCGCGTAGTTGAAGGCATCGTACATGATGGTGTAGCACTCTTCGGTGGTGGCAGGGGCCAGCACGATCCTGGGGATGTCGCCCGCGGCGCCGAAGCAGACCAGCCCCAGGTCGCCCTGCTCGCTCTTGGTCGGCATGCCCGTGGAGGGGCCGGCGCGCATGGCATCGATGATGACGATGGCGGTCTCGGTGGTGGCGGCGGCGCCGATCTCCTCCACCTTCAGAGAAATGCCGGGGCCGGACGAGCCCGTGGCGGACCGCACTCCCGCCAGGGCCGCGCCGATGGCGGCGCGGATGGATTCGCGTTCGTTCTGCCCCTGCAGGGCTCGCCCGCCGTAGCGGGGCAGGTGCTGCTCCATGAACTCCAAAATGCCGGAGGCGGGGGTGATGGGGTAGCCGGCGTAGAAGCGGCAGCCCGCGTCGATGGCGCCCATGCACAGCGTGTCGGTGCCCGAGATGTACGCGCGCTTCTCGCTGGTGGGACGGGGCTCCAGCCGGTAGCCGGTGTCCTTCCAGCCTTGCTCGGTGAGGCCCTTCTCGATGGCGTCCATGCCGCGCCGCGCGGCCTCCAGGTTGATGTCCACCACCTTCTGGCCCTTGCGCAGGAACCGCTCCTCGATGAGCTGGCGCAGGTACTTCTGGTCCATGTCGAACTCCAGCACCCGGAACAGGGCACCCACGAAGATGGTGTTCTTCACCACCTCCATCTTCAGGTCGCGCTGGGCGATGGTGCGGGCGGGCAGCGGGAAGACCTTCACCTTCCGCGCCTCCAGGTCGCGCACGGGCACGGTGCCGGCGGAGCTGTCGTACAGCAGGATGCCGCGGTCGGCGACCTTGCCGCCGTGGCGGAGGATCGTGTCGCGGTTGGGCTGGTCGGGGGCGTCGGGGTTGACGTCGAACTCGAGGGCGACCAGCACGTCGATGAGGTCGTCCGCGTGGGAGATGACGGGCTGGTCGCTGGTGACCATCGGGTCAAACTGGTGCGCGCCGTAAATCGTGGAGGCGTAGCCTTTCTCTTCCGCCAGCGTGTAGAGGCCTGCCCGTGTGAAGATCTTGCCCAGCACGTCGGTGACGGTGGTCACGCCGTCCCGGAGCTGGACCCCTCCCACGAGCAGCTTCAAACGGTTGACGATCATCGACGCGTCCCTTCCTTATGAATGGAGTGTGTAGGGAATAGACTTCACCACTATACCATCATCCCGCGCGCAGTGTGAAGAGTAGCCTCCGAAACGCCCGGAGGCCAGCGCGCCACAAAAGCAATCGGCTACTTTACTATATACCACCTGTCGGCGCCGTGGCAAGCCGCCCGACGCCGTCGATCTCGATTCCCAGGCGCGGCACAATCGAGCGCGGCAGGGGTGGTGGCGCAAGGGGAAGGGTTTCCCCGGCGCCGGCGAGAATGGCCGTGCGAGAACGCGCGTGCGCGGCGTCCGTTGAGGCGATGCAGCTCCGGGAGCGGTACGAGGAGGACCTCTGGCTCGTCCACGGCGTCCCAGGCTGGGTCGCGGCGGTGGGCGCCGCGCTGTTGTTGCTCCTCTTCCCGCTGCTTGCCCCCCGCTACATGGTCTACGTCGCCACCCTCGCGGCGATCCACGGCATCATCGCCGTGGGCCTCAACCTGCTGGTGGGCTCCGCGGGCCTCATCTCGCTGGGACACGCGGGGTTTGTCGCCATCGGCGCCTACGCCGGGGGCCTGCTGGCCGTCAAGGCGGGCGTGCCCTTTTTCCTCGCCCTGCCCGCCGCCGGCGTGATCGCCGCCGCGTTCGGGTTCCTGGTGGGTCTGCCGGCGCTGCGGCTCACAGGACCGTACCTGACCGTCGCCACCCTCGGCTTCGGCATCGCCGTGCACCAGGTGCTCACCAACTGGGAGGCGCTGAGCGGCGGGCGCACCGGGCTGCAGATTCCCAGGCCAGCGCTGGGCCCCTGGCGCCTGGGATCGGACGCCGCACTCTACTATGTCGCCGTGGCGACCGCGGTGGTGCTGGTGTGGGTGGCGTACAACCTGGCCCGCTCCCACGTGGGGCGCGCGCTGGTGGCGGTGCGTGACAGCGACATCGCCGCGGAAGTGATGGGCGTCAGCCTGACCGTCTACAAGACGCTGGCGTTTGCGGTGAGCGCGTTCTACGCCGGGGTCGCCGGACTCCTGATGGGATACCTGCTCGGCTTCCTGGAACCCCAGATGTTCACCCTTCTGGAGTCCATCTACTACTTCAGCATCATCGTGGTGGGCGGCCTGGGCACCGTGCCGGGCTCGCTGCTGGGCGCCGGCGTGATGACCCTGCTCCCTCAGGCCCTGTCCGGACTGCGGGAGTGGCTGCCCATCGTCTATGGCGTGGCCATCATCGCCATCATGGCGATCGAGCCGCAGGGGCTGTACGGGCGCTGGCTGCGCGCGAAGCTGTGGTTCAAGACCTGGCCCTTATGATGGAACGCGCGCTGCAGTACACCATCGGCGGGCTGGCCACGGGCAGCCTGTACGCCCTGGTGGCCCTGGGCATCGTGCTGCTCTACCGCACCTCCCGCGTGCTGAACTTCGCCCACGGCGATCTGGCCACGGTGGCCGCGTTTACGGCCTTCTCCCTGATCACCGCGCACCGCGTGCCCTTCGCCCTGGCCGCCCCCATCGGTCTGGCCGCCACCGCCGCCGCGGGCGCCGCCTTTTACCTGCTCGTCCTGCGGCCGGCCCGCGAGTCGTCGCTGCTGGGGCAGATCGTCATCACGCTGGGGTTCGCGCTACTGCTCAGCGGCGTCGTGGTGCGCGCGTGGGGCACCGACACGCGCGTCTTCCCCTTCCCGCTGTCCGACACCCGCGTCTATCGCCTGGGTGCGGTGGTAATCAGCCAGGTCAGCGTGGGGGCGCTGGCCGCGGGGATGGCGCTGATGGCGGCGCTGTACCTGCTGGTGCAGCGCACCCAGGTGGGGCTGGCGATGCGGGCAGTCTCCCAGGATCTCGGGGCGGCGCGGGCGCTAGGCATCCCGGCGCGGCGCATCTTTGCCATGACCTGGGCGCTGGCCGCGGCGCTGGGTGGCGCGGCGGGCATCCTGCTGGCCCCCATCACGCTGCTCGACCCCTTCATGATGCTCGATCCTTTCTTGAAGGGGTTCGCGGCGGCGGTGCTGGGCGGGATGGACAGCATGCCCGGCGCCGTGGCGGGAGGCCTGATCCTGGGCGTGGT